>JANMWP010000189.1:0-2127 GCA_031394065.1 Chitinophagaceae bacterium | reverse complement strand
GCGGTTGTAACTGGTATCATTTCAGTCTGGCTTATCAAAAAAATGAATGTAAAAACAATTTATGGCGAGGCAATAACAATTCATCCCAAAGCATTTAATAAAGGGCAGGTTTATGGTGGATTGTTATTTGGTTTGGGCTGGGCAGTTACCGGTGCCTGCCCTGGTCCATTATATGCACAAATTGGTTCAGGCGCTTACGTAATTATTATAACTTTACTTAGTGCAGTTGCCGGTACCTGGGTATATGGATACTTCAGGGAAAAATTACCTCATTAATAATTTACTCAATCTACATGCTTAACGGGCAGAACCAGGACAAAACAATACAGAGACTTTTATTTGTAATAAACAAACTCATTTTAATGATTGTTGTTTTAGTTGCCGGTATTATTGCCATGCCTTTTGTTTTGCAATATGCTCATGATGCAGAGAAAACAAAAACTGAAAAATCGACTGTTGCAATAAAAGATACTACAACTTACTGGGTTGCTGCTGATATTAATACCATCACCGATTCCAATCAAAAACTACAGGTTTCGTATGGTAAAGAATTAATTGCACACACATCAAAATATCTTGGGCCACTGGGCTCCGTTAGTAAAATAAGTAACGGGATGAATTGTCAAAACTGCCACCTGCAGGCCGGTACAGTTACCTGGGGCAATAACTATGGCTCGGTTGCCTCACTCTATCCAAAATTCAGGGCAAGAAGCGGCAGCATTGAGAATATTTATAAAAGAGTGAATGATTGTTTTGAAAGAAGCTTAAACGGTAAAGCTTTGGATACTGCGGGTAAAGAAATGCAGGCCATTGCAGCTTATATTAATTTTTTAGGATCGAATGTTGCGAAAGGTAAAAAAGCAGCGGGCTCAGGCTTTAAAGACCTGGCCTGGCTTGACCGTACTGCCGATACCGGAAAAGGGATGGCAGTGTATATTGCAAAATGCCTAAGCTGTCATCAGCAAAATGGCGAAGGCGTTTTTAATCCGGAAAAAACAGAATATATCTATCCAGCTTTATGGGGAAAAAACAGTTTTAATGATGGTGCAGGTTTATACCGCATCAGCAACTTTGCAAAATATGTAAAGTACAATATGCCGCAAGGAACAACGTATCAAAATCCTCAATTAACCGATGAAGAAGCCTGGGATGTGGCTGCATACGTACTTACGCAAACAAGGCCGCACATCAATACACCAAAAGACTGGCCCGATATTTCTAAAAAACCGGTTGACCATCCATTTGGCCCTTATGCAGATGCATTTACTGAAAAGCAACACAAGTATGGTCCTTTTAAATCCATTGTGGAACAACAAAAGCAAAAAGAAGAAGCGGCAAAGCAAAAAGCAGCTGTTGTAGTGAAAAAATAAAATCATCCACATGGGAAATAAAAGAAGGGATTTTCTAAAAAAGATTGGAACAATAAGTGGCGCAGGTTTACTCACGGCTTCGCCGATGATGGCATTTGCAGATTCGTTGAATAAAAACGAAGAGCAGGAGAATATAATAAATGATAAACCCTTTACCATATCTATTTTACAAACAACCGATGTGCATTGCCAGGTGCACCCGCATGATGAATTATTTTGGGAAAACGATAAAGCTGTTTTTCGTAAAACAGGCGGCTATGCTCATCTGGCAACTTACCTGCAAAATGAAAGAAAGAAAAACCCCGATACTTTTTTAATTGATACCGGCGATATGTTTCAGGGTAGTGAACTGTCTGTAAAAACAACCGGCAAAGCCATGGTACCTATTTTAAATGCTTTAGGTTATGATTTGTATTTGCCCGGCAACTGGGAAGTAATTTATTATAAAAAAGCCATGCAAACTTTATTGGGTTCATTAAATGCACCCAAGGTTTGTGCCAATATGTATCACGATTTGGGAGATGGGAAAAAGGGTGAATTGATATTCCCTCCTTATTATATCTGGAATATTAAAGGGATTAAAATTGGATTTATAGGCTATACCGATCCATTGGTTCCATTACGTCAATCGCCTAATTACAGCAAAGGAATAATTTATACAAAACCCGAAGAGAATTTAGCACATTATGTTGATGTGTTGCGTAACCAGGAACAATGTGCTTATGTTTTTATTGTGGCACATTTAGGATTATCGCAG
>JANMWP010000181.1:0-2430 GCA_031394065.1 Chitinophagaceae bacterium | reverse complement strand
ATGCGATACTGGTTTCGCTGTTGTATAAAAAACATCCATCGCAATTAAAATTTGTTTTGGTTGATCCCAAAAAGGTGGAGCTGAGTATTTATAAAACCATTGAAAAACATTTTCTGGCAAAACTGCCCGGCGAAGAAGAAGCCATTATTACCGATACAAAAAAAGTGGTGCATACTTTAAATGCGCTTTGTATTGAAATGGATAATCGCTACGATTTGTTGAAAGAAGCCGGTTGCAGAAACATTAGAGAGTACAACGAAAAATTTGTTTCCCGTAAACTCAACCCCGAAAAAGGTCACCAGTTTTTACCTTTTATTGTTTTGGTTGTGGATGAATTTGCCGACTTAATTATGACTGCCGGTAAAGAAGTAGAAATGCCAATAGCCAGGCTGGCACAGCTTGCCAGGGCAGTTGGTATACATTTAATTATTGCAACACAAAGGCCATCTGTAAATATTATTACCGGTACCATTAAAGCAAATTTTCCGGCACGTATTGCCTTTAAAGTAAGCAGTAAAATCGACAGCCGAACCATTTTAGATACAGGAGGTGCCGAACAGTTAATTGGTAAAGGCGATATGCTCATCAGCTACAATGGCGAAATTGTGCGCCTGCAATGTGCTTTTGTTGATACGCCCGAAGTTGATAAGATTGTTGACTTTATTGCTGAGCAGCGGGGCTATCCCCAGCCGTTTTTATTGCCCGAGTATATTGATGAAAAAGATATGGAAGGAAAAGATTTTGACCTGGGCGATAAGGATCCTTTGTTTGAAGATGCTGCCCGGTTAATTGTTGCCAGCCAGGTAGGGAGTACCTCTTTATTACAGCGCAGGATGAAACTGGGTTACAACCGTGCAGGCCGCCTGATGGATCAGCTGGAAGCAGCCGGAGTTGTTGGCGGTAACCAGGGCAGCAAGGCCAGAGAAGTATTGGTAAAAACAGAATCAGATTTGCAGCAGATGCTCGATTCATACTCGTGAGTTGTGAGTCGTCAGTCGTGAGTTAGTGCATCTGTTACTCCCGACTCCTAACTCTAAACTCCTAACTCAATTTATACATGTCAAAATTTTTATTCATCGGTCTTGGAAATATTGGCGCCGAGTATGCGAATACCCGCCACAATATTGGGTTTGATGTGATCAATGCTTTTGTGTTAAAACACGGCGGTAGTTTTAAAGTTGACAGGCTGGCTTATGTAGCCGAGGTAAAATTTAAAGGAAAACAGGTTGTTTGTATTTGTCCCACAACATTTATGAATTTAAGCGGCAGGGCATTTAAATACTGGCAGGATAAAACAAAAGTAACGCTCGAAAATACATTAACCATTGTAGATGATCTTGCGCTGCCACTGGATAAAATAAGGTTGCGGCCAAGCGGTACTGATGCAGGGCATAACGGTTTAAAAGACATTCAGAATATTTTGGGTACCGATAAATACCCCAAACTGCGGTTTGGCATTGGCAATAACTATCCAAAAGGTATGCAGGCCGACTTTGTTTTAAGCAAATGGCTTAAGGCCGAAGAGCCTGCCGTACTGCTTAAGATAGAAAAATGCCTGGAAATTATGGAAAGCTTTGTAACCATCGGTATCGAACAAACAATGACAGCCTATAATAATCTTTCCATCAAGCCTTAACATCGGTTTCTCCCTGTTCAGTAACATAATAGTTGTTTCTTTTTAGCCATTTGTTTATATTCGTGCTGTAACCGCAATACCTTAAAAAAAGCAGAATGAAGATTATTTGTGTTGGCCGGAATTATATGGATCATGTAAAAGAACTGGGTAATACTATACCGGATGAACCGGTGATTTTTATGAAACCCAAAAGTGCTTTATTACAGGCGCACACCCCATTTTATTATCCCGAATTTACCAACGAACTGCATTACGAATGTGAGATTGTTTTGCGTGTAAGTAAAAACGGAAAATACATTCAGGAAAAACACGCTGCCAATTACTACGATGCTGTTACAGTTGGTATTGATTTTACAGCCCGTGATATACAGGATGAATTAAAAAAGAAAGGACTGCCCTGGGAAAAAGCAAAAGCTTTTGATAACTCTGCCGTTGTGGGAAAATTTATACCACTTACGCCTGACTTTAACAGGAAGAGCATCAATTTCTCCTTATTAAAAAATGATGAAAAAGTGCAGGAAGCCAATTCTTCTCAAATGATATTCAGCATTGACAGAATCATTGAAAATATCTCAAATTATTTCTCCTTAAATATCGGCGACCTTATTTTTACCGGAACACCGGCCGGCGTGGGCGAATGTGTAACCGGCGATGTGCTGGAAGGCTTTATTGAAAAGCAAAGCCTGTTCAGTGTTGAAATAAAATAGCACTTACTGCTTTAACTAATGAGCTGTCAGGCTGAGCTTGTCGAAGCCCGTATAACTTCTTCATACAGCCCGCCTTCGACAAGCTCA
>JANMWP010000167.1:0-2019 GCA_031394065.1 Chitinophagaceae bacterium | reverse complement strand
ATGTTGCCATGATTTGGGAAGAGAAAAGTTAGAGCGTACTTAATTAATCAGGTATAATGCCTTAAAACTTATGCAGGTATTTTGTGTACCATTCAGAAAGAGCTTCCATTTTTTGAATGTTTTCTTTAATCCATTCATCATATGCACCATCCTTTGATTGGGTAATATAATAGCAAAGCGCTTCGGTATGGTGATTGGCAGCCAGTGTATAAAAATAATCTACATAAAAATTCCACCAAAAACCCTTCTTGTCTTTTTTTGCATCTCCTAAAATAGTAAAGAGTGTATTGGTGTTTTCGGCAAATAAAACAGCAGCCGGCTTGTTTTTATTGGTTTCATTATTTTTAGAAGATTCCAGAATGTCAAGCATCAGTGATGCTGTATAAAATTCATCGGCTTCTTTTTTAACAGGAGGGTTTTTAGGTGCCGGCTTTTCTTTTTCTTTTGTTGAACTTTTTTTCCATGCACTTTCCAGTTCCTGCAGTGCACTGATTGAACGTTTGCTTTTTGGTTCAAGCAGTAAAAAATTATACATGGCTAAAATTCCCTGTACACGTTTTCCCTGTGCAAGCATGGATAGGGCCAGTAAAAAATGGCTGCTGGCATGCAGTTGGTCTAACTTTAATGCTTTCAGCAGGGCTTCATCGGTTTGCTTATAATCTTTTAAAGCAAAGGAAGTAAGTGCCAGGTTATAATACAGCAACTGGTTATTAGTAAATTTCTTTAAAGCCTGTTTGTAAATTTTTACTGCTTCGGCCGGCTTACCGGAGTAATCAAGTGCCGAGCCTTTTAATATATAGGCTTGATCCAAATAATCTACATTGCTGCAATTACCATATTGCTGTATTTTATGGCATTAGTAAAATCTTTAAGTTGCAGGTAAGAGGTAGCCATTTCAAATTTTGCCTGAACCGATTCTGGATTGGAGGTCAATGCTTTTTTATACATCTCAATGGCACCTTCATAATCGCCTTTGTCATGCATTTTTATACCCTCCAAAATAAAATTGTTCTGAGCTTCCTGGGCAAATACAGTTGTAATAAAAAATGAGAAAACCAGCAGCAGCAATATATTTTTTTTCATTAGTATTCTTTGGTGAAGCGGGTGATTTTATTTTGAGGCTTAATTTTTTTCAAAAACTTTACGGTATTTATTTTTAAGCTTAAAATTATGTTTAGGATCATCGCAGTATGCTATTACCAGCCTGGCAGCATGTTGGTCAACAATCAGCGGGTTTACAGCTTCTGCTTTGTTCTCCAGCGTATATTTGGCCATGGCCGCAACAAACAGACTCAGTAAATTATTATCAGCGTTGAGTTCGGCGGCCTTACCAGCCATATAAAAACTGTATTTTTTATTTCCAAACATCCAGTTTGATAAAAACTCCAGGGCACCCGACCGGTTCACATCAACCTCTACAAAAGGAGTAGTAAGTAAAAAAGTGGCTGCCGATAAAGCCATTGATTCAGTCTCTGCATAGTCAGAAGGTTTTTCCAGTTTAATATCGCGATAGGGATATACAGCCTGTGCACCTGCAATAGTGCTTATGCAAATAAAGCAAAGAAAGAATAAAACCTTACGCATGATTTATTGTTGTTTTGTTAAACGGGTTCAATAAATAAAGATAAAGAGAAATTACAAGCTGCGTAACTTAAAAGCAGCTTACCGGATGAACCATGGCAGCGGGTGGGTTAAGGATTTTATTTTTGGAACAGGCATCAGGCATTAAATGCCTGAATCATTCCCAAAACAGATGCAAGCATCAGCACACATTTCCAGCAATATGTTCTTTTCATTATTGTTTGATTTTAGGATGTAAAAATACGGGGTCTGGTAGTTTTGTTTTGTTAATGTTTGGATCTATGGGTGTTTTTTTTGCTTCATCAATGAGCGCAGTCATATCCTCAATTACATGTTCATTTGTAACAATCAGGCCTGATTCTTCGCCTTTGAAGAGCAGCTTGCCATTCTTATCCAGTACAATTTTTTTAGGGATACCGTCAACCTTATAATCTTTTG
>JANMWP010000137.1:0-2039 GCA_031394065.1 Chitinophagaceae bacterium | reverse complement strand
CTTTTTTTCGGCCAAAAACAAAAAGTATTCAATTTCAACAATCACCCGGTATTTGATAAGGGCATATTCACTAAAATACTCACCGAGCTGCTGTACCTGTTTACGATAACGGCCGTCGATGGGGGATATGGCAGTAAGTTGATTTAAATCCATGTTGTTGCTGTAAATTTGCCGCAAAAATACATCAATTGGCACAGAAGATAAAGGTAGGCGCAGTTAGTTATTTAAATACCAAACCGCTTATATATGGATTTCAGCAAGGGATGATGCAGGACGAGGTTGATTTAATTATAGATTATCCCGCCAGAATTGCGGAAATGTTGCAGGAGGGCACTATCGATGTTGGCCTTATTCCTGTTGCTACCATACCGGCTTTAAAAGAACATTATATTGTTTCGGATTATGGCATTGCCTGTGATGGCGAAGTGGCAAGCGTTTGCCTTTTTAGTGATGTTCCGTTGCAGCAGATCAAAACTATTTTACTGGATTACCAAAGCAGAACATCGGTAGTACTTTTAAAAATGCTGATATCAGATCATTGGAAAATAAACCCGCAATTGATTGCCGGCGCCAACAATTATGAAACCGAAATAAAAGGAACTACAGCAGGCCTTGTAATTGGCGACCGGGCATTTGATAAACGTTTGCAATCAAAATATATTTATGATTTGGGTTTGGCCTGGAAGGAAATGACTGGGCTGCCATTTATATTTGCAGCCTGGGTAAGTAACAGGGTATTATCACCGGCATTTATTACCGCATTTAATGCAGCAAATGAATTTGGCATTAATCATCTAGATGAAGTGATAAAACAAAATCCCATTACTGTTTTTAACTTAAAAGCATATTATACCCAATTCGTAAAATTTAAACTGGATATTGATATGCAATCGGCAAAAGCTTTATTTTTGAGTAAAATTGATATTGAAAATCGTATTATGCTTTAAACATTCACAGTAATATAATACTATGCCCGGTTTACCTTCACTAATTCAATTTAATTCAATCGGAAAATCTGATATTGGATACATCTCCATTGCCGAAAAAGAAACACTTCCGTTTACACCTAAAAGAATTTACTGGACATATTATACACCCGAAGATGTGAAAAGAGGATTTCACTCACATTATAATTTAGAGCAGATATTAGTGGCTGTTGCAGGCAGGATAATTATTACAACAGAGATGAAGGCAGGAGAGAAGCAGGAGTTTATATTGGATTCACCTAGGGTAGGTTTATACATTCCAAAAATGTGCTGGCGTATGATGCAATACAGCCACAATGCGGTGCAAATGTGTATTGCCAGTGAAGAGTATGACGAAAAAGATTATATAAGAGCCTATGACGAATTCTTAAAATAAAAAAGAGTACCGATTTTTTTATTGTTGCATCTTTAAAATCAGCATAAAGTGATTAAATTTCTTGACCTGCAGGCCATCAACCTGCAACATAAAGACGAGATAGAAGAACAGCTTCTGAAAGTTTTCAGGAGTGGTTGGTATATTATGGGTAACGAGGTTAAAAGCTTTGAAAATAACCTGGCTGGGTTTACAGGTGTTAGTCATGCTATTGGCACCGCAAACGGTTTAGATGCACTGCGACTGATTTTTAAAGCTTACATACAATTGGGTATAATGGCAGCAGGTGATGAAGTGATAGTACCTGCCAATACATTTATTGCTACAATGCTGGCACTAAGCGATAACCGGGTTACACCGGTTTTTGTTGAGCCGGATATTGATAGCTATAATATTGATATCAATAAAATAGAAGAAAAAATTACGCCAAAGACAAAAGCCATTTTAATTGTTCATTTATATGGCAGGGTGGTTTTTTCAAATGAATTGATTGCATTGGCAAAGAAATACAATTTAAAAATTGTTGAATATAATGAACAGGCAATTGGAGCTGAATGGGAGGGCTTTAAATCCGGCTCTTTGGGAGATATTGCAGCCTTTAGTCTTTATCCCGGAAAAAACCTGGGTGCATTGGGCGATGCCGGTGCAGTAGCAACCAATGATGCGGTATTGGCCAAAAG
>JANMWP010000119.1:0-5172 GCA_031394065.1 Chitinophagaceae bacterium | reverse complement strand
AAATTCAGTTAACAAAAGTGCGTATGATTTAAACCTTTACTTCTACATTTTACCGGTAATAAGTTGCATTTCTTTTTCAGCCCAGTCTTTAGCATTGGTTTGAAAAAGATTCCCTACTGACTTCATCTCAGGAAAATCCCGAATAACGCGTTTTAATTATTTCCATTTTATCTACCACCCCTATTTTATTATGTATTCTAAATTAAAAACAACCCCAATTATGAGAAAAATTTTCCTCTTTATTGTTCCGTTGCTATTTTGTGTGTTTAATATCAATGCACAAAATAACAATGCCGAAGAGCATGCAGCCTTAGGTTTGGTTAGCGCAAGTAAAACCGCACTGAACCTGTCTGCAGAAGACCTTAGTAATGTAATGGTTTCAAGTACTTCCTATGATAATGCCTCGGGCATAAGAATGGTTTACCTGACCCAGACCTACCAGGGCATTCCTGTTTTTAACCAAATGCTGGTACTTGCTTTCAGAGAAGGCAAAATGCTGTCGCAAGCCGGCGCTTTTAACCACAGTCTGCAAAAATTTGCGGCCGGTAAATCGGCCATGCCTGCTGTAACTGCTGCATCGGCTGTTCAATCTGCTTTAGCAGACAGGGGTTTACATGCATCTCAAATGGCAATTGCCATTAACACGAAAGACAATGGCCACAAGGTTGAGTTTGGTAACATGGGTATATCCCGTGAGAATATTACTGCTCAGTTGATGTGGACACCTGTTGAAAATTCGAATGAAGTACGTTTATCATGGCATGTATATATTATTCCTAAAACTACATCTGATTACTGGATGGTAAGGGTTGATGCTGTTAATAACAGTATTTTGGGTTTGGATAATTATACTGATTATGATAATTGGGGTACTCCTGATGTAAATGGGTTGGTAAAATATCCTGCATTTTTGTATGCTAACACAACCGCTGCAGAAAATTCAGTTTTTGATTTTAAACATACTGATGATCCTTCATTGGTTACAACAGCATCGTACAGGGTAATACCTTACCCTGCCGAAGCCCCGTCTTTTTCTAATGGTGCACATGCATTAAGAACTGATCCATGGTTGGCAGCACCCGGCAATGCAACTACATTAAGATGGCATACCGGTTTAGCCGCTACAGATTATTCTTATAGCCGTAGTAATAATGTTTGGGCTTATGAAGACAGGGCCAATAATAATACAGGTTCCCCTGCTAAATCAGCAAATTCTACAACTGCATTTCCTAACTTAACTTTCGATTTTACACCAAACTATACAGTTGACCCTACACAAACAACTCCCGTTCCAAATCAGCAATTTAATATTACCAATTTATTTTACTGGAATAATGTGATTCATGATGTGATGTATGTTTATGGTTTTACAGAGTCTTCTTTCAACTTCCAGGATGATAACCTGGGAAGAGGTGGCGCAGGTAACGACCATGTAAATGCCGAGGCCCAGGATGGTGGCGGAACAAATAATGCAAACTTTGGAACACCGGCCGATGGTGGCAGTGGAAGAATGCAGATGTATTTGTGGACAGGCGGAACACCAAATCGCGATGGTGATGTGGATAATGGAATTATTGTACACGAATATGGCCATGGTATCAGTAACCGGCTTACCGGCGGTGGCTCAGGTGCATGTTTAGGAAATGCCGAGCAAATGGGCGAAGGTTGGAGCGATTATTATGGTTTAATGTTTACCCAGGATTGGGCAACAGCAACATTAACTACGGGCTTTAATTCGCCAAGAGGTATTGGAACTTATGCTTTGTTTCAACCTCCTACAGGCTTAGGTATCCGTGGACAAAGATATTGTACCGATTTTACGATTAATAATAGAGTGTACCTGGCATCTTTGCCGGCAGGTCCTCACCCAAGAGGTGAAATCTGGTGTGCTACTTTATGGGATATGACCTGGAACATTATTAACCAGGTTAATAGCATTAACCCCAACATCTACAATTTTGCCGGTGGTGGTGGTAATGCCATTGCTTTAAAACTGGTTACAGAAGGATTGAAGCTGCAACAGTGCAGTCCTGGTTTTATAAGTGGCAGAAATGCTATTTTACAAGCTGATCAAAACCTTTACGGTGGTTTGTACAACTGTGCAATTTGGGAAGCTTTCAGAAGAAGAGGTATGGGTGCATTTGCATCTGAGGGCTCTACAAACAGTGTGACAGATCAGATTCCTGATTTTACACCACCAATTACTTTAGGAGCAACTGTAAGTGCTACAACTATTCCTGAAGGTTCTAACTTAACATATACCAACAGTATTGCTACATGTGCTGCTGTATCGGGTTATACTTTAAGAGATACTTTACCTACCAATGTTACTTATGTTAGTGGAGGTACTTATGATGCACCAAATCGTGTTGTAAGTTTTGCAGTTAATCAGGGAGCAGGAACAACAAACTATCCATTTATTGTAAATGTAAACAACGGTAGTTATTTCCCTCCTGTTACTTTATTTACCGAACCTGTTGCAACTGCAACCATTCCTGCAGCATGGACAGTTTCTACTCCTGCCGGAAATCCATGGACAGTATCAACAACTGTAAGTAACAGTGCTCCTAATTCATTTTATGTACAAAATATGGCTGTAGCCGGGGATCAAAGATTAGCTACTACTGCTTCTTATGCCATACCCAACAACTCATATCCTGAATTAAGTTTCTGGCACAGGTGGAATACCGAAGATGGATGGGATGGAGGTGTTGTGGAGATCAGTACCAATGCTGGTGCTACCTGGAATGATGTGGGCGCAGCAAATTTTACGCTGAACGGTTATAACGGTGGCCTAGGTGCTGCACCTACAAATGCTTTATCAGGTAGAGCTGCTTTTACAGGCCTACAGGGTACATTCATCAATACAAAAATAAATTTGGCTTCTTATAACGGACAGTCTGTTATGATTCGTTTCCGTTTTGGATCGGATGACAATACAACTGCCCCAACTGCACCGGAAGGCTGGTGGGTAGATGATATTACTTTAAGTTACAAAGCTGCAGTTAACATGCGTACAAATTTATTCAACGCAGCTAACACCAGGGTATTCTTTAAGGATAATATTACAGAAATTATACAGGTTGTGGTCTGTGCTCCAACTATTAATCAACAGCCTGTTGATGTTACAACTTGTGCAGGTTCATCAGTAAATTATACCTGCATTGGTACTGCTACCGGTGGTGTAACTTATCAGTGGCAAATAAGCACTACCGGAATTGGTGGTGCCTATACAAACCTTGCAAATGGCGCTCCTTATACAGGTGTTACCACATCAACACTTACTGTTAATCCAACAGCAGCAGGTATGAATGGTTACTATTACCGTTGTGTTGTTACAGGGACCTGTAACCCAACTGCAACCAGCAACCCTGCTGGTTTATTTGTTGCAGCGGGATCAACACCAGGTACAATAACACCTGCAAACATCAATGTTTGCGGAACTACAAATACCGGTACATTTACAGTTAGTGGTTTTAATGGTAATGTTGTTCGCTGGGAAACTGCAACGATCCTTGCAGGTCCATATACTCCCATAGCCAATACAACCAACACGCTTACTTTTAATAATTTAACACAAACAACTTACTATCGTGTAATATCTCAATTTGCTACCTGTGCACAGGCTGTTTCAAATGTTGCTACTGTAACATTTGCTGCTGCTTCGCCAATGGTAATCATTGCTGATCCGGGTACTACAATATGTGAGGGAGACCCAACATTACTAACTGCAGTCAATGGAGCTTCATCGCCTATCGGTACTTTATATACACAGGGTACAACACCTGTAAATGGTTCTCCATCACAGGTATTTGAACCAGCCAATACAGCATTCAATTCACAATCAGCTGATGACTTTACCGTACCTGCAGGAACAACCTGGACTGTAACACGTGTTACAGCTAATGGTATTGGAGCAGGTGTACCAACTTCTGTGAATGTTTTCTTCTATGCTAATTCAGGTTCTAATTTACCAGGTGCTACCATTGCATCTTATAATACTGTAACTACTTTCACTCAGGCAGGGGGTAACTATAATGTGACCCTTCCAACTTCACTTAATCTTACAGGTGGTACTTATTGGGTATCTGTACAGGTTAATATGAGTTTTGCTGCAGGTGGCCAATGGTTTTGGGGTAATTATGGAGCTCCAATTGTTGGCAATCAATATGCATGGCAAAACCCTGGTGGTGGCTTTGGTACTCCTTGTACAACCTGGGGTTATGGAGGAACAGGTTGTAATGTTGGTGGCGGTGCTGCTAACGTAAACAATATTTTCTCTATCATAGGTTCATCACTTGTTTTAGGTGGTCCAATCGTAGGGGGAACATACTTATGGAGCCCTGCTTTAGGTTTAAGTTCAACCACTTCAAATCCGGTTGCTGCTTCTCCAATGAACACTACAACATACACTGTTAACCATGATAATGGCGCAGGTTGTGTTCGTCAGGCACAAATAACTATTACTGTTAACAAACGTCCTGTAGTTACTACACAACCCGCCAACACTACAAGGTGTGTGGGTACTGCAGCAACCTTTACTGTTGGTGCAACGGGTACAGGCCTTACCTACCAATGGCAGGTAGCTACAAGTTGTGCTGGTCCATGGAACAACCTGGCTAATAACCCACCTCCTTATTTTGGTGTAAATACAGCAACACTTACCATTAACCCGGTAACTGCTGCAATGAGTGGTTTGTTTTACCGTTGTGTAGTAGGCGGTACTTGTGCTCCGTGGAATCCACCAACCAACATATCAAACTGTGCTACCTTAACGGTTAATCCTAACCCAACTGTTTCCATTACACCAACCGGCCCTGTATGTGGCGGTGTTGCAGGTATCAGTGGCACACAATTATCGGTAGGTGTTTCAGCTCCACCTGTACCGGGTGCGGTAACTGTAAACTCTGGAACGATCAACCTGGCTGTTCCGGATAATACAGCCAATGGTGTAAGTAATGTTATAGCAATGGCTGGCGTTCCTGCCAATGCAACGATTACCAATGTAACAGTTACATTTAATAATTTCTCTCATACTTACCCGGGTGACATGATCATCCATTTACAGGCTCCTAATGGACAGATCTTAAACCTGTATAAATATGGTACAGGCCTGTTTACCGGTGCTGCATCAGGTGTTCCAACCTGGGGTTGGTATGGTTCAAAAGTTAG
>JANMWP010000080.1:0-3589 GCA_031394065.1 Chitinophagaceae bacterium | reverse complement strand
GCCTTCACAGCTCCTTTTTTACCATGTACAATTACCCGCATGGATGGTGCAATCTGGTGATCAACTCCCCCATTGCGTTTCAGGTAAATTAACCCTTCGGGAGAAATATAATTTACAAACCAGCTTATTTCATCGGCATGGGCTTCAATAACCACTTTAAAAGGCGCATCGGGGTTTATTACGCCCACTGCTGTGCCATAGGGATCGGTAAAATGTGTATCTACATAAGGCTTTATATATTCGAGCCATAATTTTTGTCCGCCACTTTCAAAACCTGTGGGAGAAGGGTTATTGATATAGTTCTTTAAAAAACTGTAAGAATTATCGGTAAGAATACTTTTTGATTTTTTCGCTTTAGCCATATTAAAATTTATTTGTCGCAAAATTACTTAAATACCGGCTATATAAGTTGCCAATGCGGAAAATAACATCATACCATCTACAAAAAAATAATAAAAAAGGTAGCCCTGTTTTTTATTTGAGTAGAAATAAACCGCCAGCAATGCAATGGTTGAAACCTGGAGGGCAATAGATTCTGATAAAGTAATACCATAGTACCGGAAGAAAAAATTGGAAATAAACAACAGTGCAAAAATGAGGTAAATAAGAACCCGGAATGTTACAGGCTTAAGATCGGTTGCCAGGCTATGTAAACCTCTTATCTTATCAATCTCTTTATCGCGGTTATCAAAAATAATGCAAAGCATCAGCATAAAAAGAAAGCGCCGGGTTATGATAAAAAGATCGGCATTATTTAAAACCCAATAATCTTTTTGCAGGGGTATTATTACAGTTACATAAGCCCAGGTAAATGCCAGTAAAATTGTTTTTAATACCCCGGCTTTACGGGTAAATTGTAAAAAAGAGATGGGCAAAAGCGGAACAGCATACAGTATGGTTAATAAAACAGCCGTAACAACAAAGTGCAGCGGTATTGCAGCTTGTAAAAAACAATAAAGCAAACCAATTGCCGAAATCAGCAGGAGCAAATAACCGCTTGTTTCTTTTTTTAAAAGTTGCGGTATATCTTTTTTTGGGGCAAAAGATAATTTACTCAGTATCCAGTAAAAATTATAGCTGCACAGGGTTGCAAAGAAAATAAAACCGTAAACAAAAAGATTAACATCCAGTTTAAGCAGCTGGGCAGTTTGAAAAGCCAGTGCCACAGCACAAACAGCAATAAAAATAGAATGTGATAAGATGAAATGCAGCCACTTCATTATGGCAATGTATAAAAAGTAAAGGGTTTATCGGTTAAAATAACATTGCTTTTATTTTTTGCAAAATCCATTACATATACTTCAAACTGCAGGTTATCCTGGTATGGCCGCTGATTGATTGGCAGGCTTCGTCCGCCCAATACACTTCGTAATCCAATCTCAATATTTGCCTTAAAATTTGATTTACTCACGCTTCTTAAATCAGGAAATACCATAGAGTCCAGTTTGTTGGTCAGTGTATTTTTAATATACACTTTCGATACTTCTGTAGCACTGATATTTCCCAGGTCTCCCTCGGCATCAGTAATCTCAAGTACCATCACCGGTTGATTATTGAATGTTGTATAATTGCTGCCTTCAGCAGGATTAAAAGATTTAAAAACAATCTGCGGAGCAGTTGTGTACTTATCTTTTTTACACGCTGTTAAAAACAAAATAGCTATGGTAATTAGTAAACTGTATCGCATCTTTGTGTTTTATATGTCAAATTTAATGATTGCAGTTGAAACAAGCCGTTAAAAATATGGACTTCGAAAAAAGTATATTCGCTGCCCGGCCGGATAATTTTAACGGATTGGCACTTGCCTTGTTTAACTACCAATATCAAAACAATACCATTTACAGGCAGTTTTGTGATAGTTTACGAATTAATGCAGCAGCAATTGACAGTATTAAAAAAATACCTTTTTTACCCATTCCATTTTTTAAAACGCATGCTGTTAAAACAGGCGAATTTGAAACCGATACCATATTTGAAAGCAGCGGAACCACACAAACCATCCCTAGCAAACACTTTGTAAAAAATATTGAGCTATACAGGAAAAGCTTTATCAACTGCTTCGAAAAATTTTATGGCCACCCTCAAAATAAATGTATACTCGGCCTTTTGCCTGCTTACCTCGAAAGAAAAAATTCTTCGCTGGTGATGATGGTTGATGAATTGATAAAAACCCGCAATAATCCATTGAGCGGATTTTATTTATACGATCATGAAAAACTGCACCGTACCATCCTGCACAATGAACTGCTGAAATTACCAACCCTGTTAATTGGTGTTACCTACGCCCTGCTTGATTTTGCCGAAGCATATCCCATGCAGTTGCGGCATACCATTGTTATGGAAACCGGCGGCATGAAGGGACGGCGGGAAGAAATGACGAGGCAGGAAGTGCATGCTGTGTTGCAAAAGCAATTGGATATAAGCCTGGTACATTCAGAATATGGTATGACGGAATTATTATCGCAGGCATACTCAAAAGGCGATGGAATTTTTCATTGCCCCGGCTGGATGAAAATTGTATTGAGAGATGAGGATGACCCGTTTCACATTATTACAGCTGATGATGCCCAAAATAAATCACAGACCGGCCTTATCAACATAATTGACCTGGCTAATATACACAGTTGCAGTTTTATTGCCGCGGATGATGTGGGCCGTTTGCATGCCAATGAAAGTTTTGAAGTGCTGGGAAGGGCCGACAGCAGTGATGTGCGGGGATGCAGTTTGATGGTAATATAAAAAACATAAAAGACCTCAGTTACCTGAAGTCTTTCTGTGATCTGGCTGGGACTCGAACCCAGGGCCCATACATTAAAAGTGTATTGCTCTACCAACTGAGCTACCAAATCAAACACCCTTTTTTTAAAGGGAGTGCAAAAATAAGGCAAAAACCTTTTGCAGCAAATTATTTACAGAAAGTTTTTCCCCAATCCGTCAATCAAATCAATAATTTCTTTACAAACAGCGGAATAACTCACTTATTTTTGTCAATAATTTTTTTATGCAGGATTTCTTCAAAAACAAAGTGGTAGTAATTACCGGTGGCAGCGATGGCATCGGCAAAGCATTGGTAGATGCATTGTTACCGCTTGGTGCAAAAGTGGCTACCTGTGCCCGTAACCAGGATAAATTATACGACCTGCAGTTACTACATTCCGGCAAGCCCTTGCATACCATGGTGGCCGATGTAAGCAGCTACAACGATTGCAAAAATTTTATTGACAGTACCATACAGTTTTTTGGCGGTATCGATATCCTCATCAACAATGCAGGCATTTCTATGAGGGCACTGGTGAAAGACCTGGAAGTGGAGGTTATTGAAAAAGTAATGGATATTAATTTTAAAGGAACATTGTATTGCACAAAACTGGCTTTGGATTCTATCATGGAACGAAAAGGAAGTATTGTTGGCGTATCTTCCATTGCCGGTTACCGGGGTTTGCCGGGCCGCAGCGGCTATTCGGCCAGTAAATATGCAGTTACTGGTTTTTTAGAAGCTTTACGAACCGAAATGATTGACAGTGGTGTAAATGTAATGTGGGTTTGTCCGGGTTTTACTACTTCCAATATCCGTAACCGGGCATTAAAT
>JANMWP010000519.1:0-8465 GCA_031394065.1 Chitinophagaceae bacterium | reverse complement strand
ACATCCAAAGCATAAGTTGGAGCTGCAGTACCAATACCTACATTAAAACCAGGTACTGAGTTTATAGCCAAGGGAGCCCATGCACCAAGATTGCTGCTATGACCACCAATTTGAGCTACACCACCTAACTCACCCATTATTACGGTTGCATTGGTATTACCGAATGCAGCACCACCTTTCCAGTTTATAGGGCCATTACCAAAACCACGTACCATTACACCCTGTGCATCGGCAGTTGTAGGGCCTACAGACAGTGTATGTTGCGGAACAACTGTTCCAATACCTACATTGCCATTATCTGCTAACCTTGCAATTGAAGTACCTGCTGAATTTGAGAAATCCATTCCACCAGTACTAAATAACTGTAAAGGGGTAAATGTAGAACCAGGTATTTTAGTTATACCAAAAGTGGTACCATTTACATTCATTCTCCATTCCATTCCACTTGTTGTATTCTGTATTCCGATGGCACTTTTCCATATTCCTGTACCGCTTACAACAAGTCCGGCACCCGGAGTTGTTGTACCTATTCCAACATTTGTTCCATCATCAAATATCTGTGAGTTACTTAGCGTAGTTCCATTTGGATTCCATTTTGGTACAAAGTTTAAAGTACCTGAACCACTTGCCAAACCTATTGCAGAAGCATGTTGCCAGGTTGCATCACCTGCTGCATTGCCGGCTAATATTTTAAAAGAGTTGGGAGGATTAGGAGCACCTTCACCAATACCTGTTAATTGTAAAGCACCAGCAGTTTGTAAAGCCTTAGCTGCAGCATTGGTACTGGCAGCTCTTAAAGCATATCCTGTACCAGCTACATTTATATCTACAGCATTTGCCGTACTGGCAGCATTGGTTGAATTGAATAAACCTGCACGGCCTAAACCACCCTGGTTAGATTGAAGATTATTGGATGTATTTGCTGCATTGGTTTGCCTGAAAAGACCGGCACCATTTGTACCGCTGCTGATAGCATGAATACCCCAGCTTGCACCTGTACCGTTTGTTTCGGCACGTATCGCATCAGAAGTACTGGCAGCATTTAATACCTGGAAGAAACCACCACGGCCTGTTCCGGTATTTGTACCTTCAACAGAAGCGCCGCTACCATTACTGTTACCTACTAAAGCTGATGTTCCATTAGCTGCATTCGTATTTTGAAAAAAACCAACAGTTCCCAATCCAACTGTGCTTGCAGTTAAAACATTATTTGTATTACCAGTTGCTCCGGTAGTTTGAATGGCAAAAACAGCAGCACGGCCGGTTGCATTTGAAAAACCAGCGACACCCACTCCGGTATTGCTGTAACCATTTACACCGGTGCCTACATTAGAAGAACCATAAACACCTATTCCATTAGCACCTTCCCCTAAAACAGCCCAACCACTTCCAGAAACACCATAAACGCCAGTACTGGTACCATTGGTGCTATTATTAACACCTTTTATACCAGCTGATAAACTGCCTGCACTTGCAGAAGTCATCGTTCCCAAAATAGCTGTTGCATTTGCATCAGCACTTGCACTGGAACCTGTAATAGCACCTAATGTACCAGTAGGAGATGAATTGGTCATACCAATTAACTGGCTTGTAGGGAAATTAAATGTTTTTAATAAAGGGAATGCAATCTGTGGATTAGGATAAGTACCGGTTAAATCTCCACCGGCTGGCCCTACGGGAGCAGCAGCAGCAGCATATAATGAATAAGGTACACTAACCAGTTGGGTAGAGCCAACATTAAAATAGCTGGTTCCGCCAATAGGATCAATTTCTACCTGTAAATATTTTGTACCGCTGCCAACACCAAAGGCAGTCCAGTTGATACCTGCAATGGTACCTGTAGTTGTAATAGCACCAGGGCTACCTACCTGTACGTTAAACAAACCAAATGCATTGGTTGTTACGTTCCTGGTTTCTGTGTAAACCGGCGTACCCGTTGGGCTGCCAGCTAAAATACTTAAGCGCAAGCCAATTGGCTGGCTTGGTAAAACATTACCTACTGCATTACGGGCCACACCCTGGTAGTTTAATAAGTTGGGCGACTGTGCCACGGCGAGTAACGTAACCAAGAAAGCTGTTATCGTTAATAAAATCTTTTTCATGTGTTGAATGGTTTAATAGTTTTGATTAATTAAAATTTTCAATAGTATCGTCAAATTTTCAGAACCTTAAATGAACCTTTTTTAGCTACGGATTTACCAGTTGGTTGTAACTGAATATTCAGGAAGAACGCACCTGATCCAAATTTGCTAAGGTCCCATTTTTGAATGCTGCCATTGCCGAAATAATCAAATTGTCTGGTTCCCATAAATCTTCCTGACTCATCATAAAGATTCATGATAATCTTACCTTTTTGTTTACTGAAAAAATCAATTTCAATGACATTTTGTGTCGGATTAGGTAGTATTCTGATCTCATCTTTGTCCCATGTTCCAACATTACTGATAGTGGCAGGATTGTGGGTATTGGGTTGCAAAATACCATTAGTCACAAAAACATTTGAGCCGGCATCGGTCATGGTATTAATGGCCATGGACTCGCCAAAACTCCACTCAACTCGATAATACGTAAAAAAATACGTACCACCTGTGGTGTTTAATGTTGCTGGACTAACGCTCTGTGCATAAGAACCAAGAGAGAGGGAAATACTAATCGAAAAAAGGATTAGTCTTAATTTACTCATAAGCGTAGTTTAAAAGTGATTGGTAATTATCCACTAAAGTAGGGCATAATATCGGAATATACAATACTTCAAACAGGGTATTTTAAAAAAAAATAATTATGTGGATAAGTAAATAAAAACAATTAATTTACAGGGTTTTATAAATTACGTGTCCGTATAGCTGAATTTGGGTGTTATTTTGGAAAAACCATCCGGTAATCTACTTTTATTTTTCCTTTGGAGATATCATCCAGCTTACGTTTCATCAGTTTTCGCTTCAGGGGCTTCAGGTGGTCAATAAACAATTTCCCTTCAATATGGTCGTATTCATGTAATATAACCCGGGCGGTTATGCCATTAAAGGTTTTGGTTTGTACATTAAAGTGTTCGTCCTCAAATTCGATGGTTATTTCTTCATTACGGTAAACATCTTCCCGTATTTTGGGGATACTGAGGCATCCTTCGTTGTAAGGCCATTCTTTGCCATTTAGTTTTATAATATGAGCATTGATGAAAACGCCTTTAAAACCCGGCGCATCCGGGTATTCATCTTTTTCATCTTCTTCCTGGTTTTCAAAAATCTGTTCACTATCCATAACAAATAACCTTATCGGTGCATTGATCTGTGGTGCCGCCAAACCCACGCCATTACTGTTATACATGGTTTCCCACATATCTGCAATAAGTTTATCAAGCTCCGGATAATCGGGTGTTATTTCATCGCAAACCTTTCTTAAAACCGGCGAACCATATGCTACTATTGGTAAAATCATAATACCCTCCATCTCCCTAAAGGGAGAGTTTAATTCATTAAATAATACTGCGAAAATAACCCTTAATAAGTTTATAGAAAAGAGTTTGCAAAATTGAGTTGTAAAGCCCCTTTAGGGGTTTGGGGTATTCAGATATTCCTGTAAAATGATGGTAGCTGCAATTACATCCACATTGCCTTTAACACGCCGGTCTTTTTTCTTCATGCCCATCTCCAACATAGCGTCTTTTGCCATTTTGGAAGAATAACGTTCATCCACAGTTTTGATGGGCATTGCCGGAAATTCTTTTTGTATTTTTTTGATAACGGCTTCAACCAATGGCGTGCCGTGGGTATCAGATTCATCCCAGTTTTTTGGCAGGCCAATGATGATTAACTCAACATCTTCCTGTGCCACATATTTTTTTAACCAGGGGATGAGCCCCCCAGACTCAATAGTTTCCAAACCAGTGGCAATGATCTGCAAAGGATCGGTAACTGCCAGGCCGGTTCGTTTGCCGCCGTAGTCTATGGAAAGAATTCGTGCCATGGTTGATGGTTAATGGTTGATGGTTAATAGTTCAGAGTAAATGGCTTTTGTTTTACCATGAATAATCAACCATGACCTATGAACAAATCCAGTATTACAAAGATGGCAAAAACAACCGATGCAATACCGTTTGTTGTAAAGAAAGCCATATTCACTTTTCTTAAATCGTTTGGTTTTACCAATGTGTGCTGATAAATTAATAAGCCGCAGAAGATTGCTACACCAATCCAATACCATAATCCAAAATGGCCATACACACCGGCGCTGATAACACAGGCTGCTGAAAGCACATGCAGCAAATTGGAAACCATTAATGCTTTTGATTTGCCTAATGCTGCCGGAATGGAATGTAGCTGGTTGCTTTTATCAAAACCCTCATCCTGCAGGGCATAAATAATATCGAAACCACTTACCCAAAATAAAACAGTGAAAGAAAAAAGTATTGGTAATAATGCAAACTCGCCGGTTACGGCCAGGTATGCACCAATAGGAGCAAGGCTTAAGCCAACACCCAATACCAAATGACATAGCGCAGTAAAACGTTTTGTGTAACTGTAAAATAAAACAACAAACAATGCTACCGGCGATAAATAAAAACAAATTTTATTGATGAAGAAACAACAGGCAATAAACAATATGCAATTGATAATAATAAACAGCAAAGCATTGTTTGCATTAATAACGCCTGCCGGAATTTCACGGATGGCCGTACGTGGATTTTTTGCATCAAAGTTTTTATCAAGCCAACGATTGAAAGCCATGGCGGCGGAACGGGCGAAGATCATGCAGAGGATGACGAGAACAAACTTAGTGATAATAAAACTTTCTTTATGAAAATCATTAATGCCATTACTCCATCCGATACTTTCATTAAGATTTCTTGCATAGGGCTTTTCTATCATCCCTAAAAAAAATCCAATCAATGCAAAGGGCATTGCAAAAATGGTGTGTGAAAATTTTACAAGAGACAGATATTTTTTTATTGCAGTCATTTAAAATTCAAAATTTAAAATTCAAGATAATCTCCTCCTTACTATCTCCCACAACACTACCCCCGCTGCCGTAGCGATATTTAAAGAATGTTTCATACCCAGTTGTGGTATTTCAATGCAGCCATCGCATTGCAAAATAGTTTCCTGCTCAACACCCGTTACTTCGTTGCCAAAAATAACAGCTATTTTTTCATTTGGTTCAAACTGCATTTTTTGAAGCATAAGGCTGTTTACGGCTTGTTCAATGGCATACACTTTATAGCCATTTTCTTTTAGTGTTTTGATGGCTTCAGTAGCATTGGTAAAATGTTTCCAGTCAACACTTTCCTCGGCACCAAGGGCGGTTTTTTTTATTTCTTTATGTGGAGGAACGCAGGTGTAACCGGTTATGTAAATGGCTTCCAGCAAAAATGCATCGGCTGTGCGGAAAACGCTGCCAACATTATAAGCACTGCGTATGTTTTCCAAAACTGCAATTACCGGCGTTTTATCAGACTGTTTAAATTCCTCTACCGTTTTGCGGTTGAGTTCGTCCATTGAAAGTTTTTTATTTGTTGTTGCCACAGATGTTATTTCTTTTTTTGCCACAGATTACACAGATTTACCCGGAAAGAAATTTTGAATTTAAGGCGTTGAAAAATTGTATGCGGTACAAGTGAGTGACACAACGATGCTAAATTGAAATACTAAAGCTTGTCCCAAAAAAATACATCTTTTTGTTTTATCGTTTCTCGACTATCGCTCGAAACTATGTCTCTTATCCTTCGACTTCGCTCAGGACTAAACCATAATCTTCGCTTCAATCTCCCAGATTTCCTCCCCCTTCGGGGGGGATAGAGGGGGCCTGGGTTCTATATCATCTCACCCTGCATCACTGTTGTTTTTGCCGTCGTTTTTTTTTCGCCAAACTCTTTTGCCGCTTTTATAAAATGTACAAATATGGGTTGCGGATTTTCTACCGTACTTTTTAACTCGGGGTGATATTGTACACCAATAAAGAAAGGATGATCTTTCAGTTCTACAATTTCAATTAAACCGGTTGCGGGGTTTTTACCACTGGGTATTAAGCCAGCATTTTCAAAATCGGAAATGTATTTATTATTAAACTCCCAGCGGTGTCGGTGGCGCTCACTTATTTCTGTTGTGCCATAAATTTTATGTGCAAGACTGTCTTTTCTTATTTCGCAGGGATATGCACCCAGTCGCATGGTGCCACCAAGATTTACAATATTTTTTTGTTCTTCCATCAGGTCAATTACAGGATGGGTGGTTGTTTTGTCCATTTCGGTAGAGTGTGCATCAGTCCAGCCCAGCACGTTTCTGGCATATTCAATAACCGCCATCTGCATGCCCAGGCAAATACCAAAGAAGGGCAATTGATTTTCCCTGGCATATTTAACTGCAATAATTTTTCCTTCTACACCCCGGTTGCCAAAACCCGGTGCTACCAGCAAACCATCCAGGTCTTTCAGTTTTTCGTGTACATTTTCATCAGTAATAAATTCGCTGTGTACATTTACGATCTGCACTTTGCATTCGTTAATGGCACCTGCATGAATAAAAGATTCCAAGATAGATTTATAAGCATCCTGCAACTCAATATATTTTCCGATAAGGCCAATGGTAACTTTGCTTTGCGGATATTTCAGCTTATCTAAAAATGCACGCCACTTGGTAAGCTCTGGTGCGGCATAACCATTGATCTGTAATTTTTTCAGTACAATAACATCCAATCCTTCCTGTAGCATTTTAAGCGGCACTTCATATATCGTACTTGCATCCATAGCCTCAATAACCGCATTAGGTTTTACATTACAAAACAGGGCAATTTTTTTCTTCAGTTCATCATTAAGCGGATGCTCGGTACGGCAAACAATTACGTTTGGATGAACACCTTCCTGGCTGAGCATACGCACACTGTGTTGTGTGGGTTTTGTCTTTAGTTCCTTAGCCGCTTTTAATTAGGGGATAAGGGTAAGATGCACCACCATACAGTCTTCTTCGGGCAGTTCCCATTGTATCTGGCGAACGGCTTCCACAAAAGGTAAACTTTCAATATCACCCACGGTGCCACCAATCTCGGTAATAACAATATCATATTTCCCGCCCTTGCCCAGCAAAAGCATGCGGTTTTTTATTTCATCCGTAATGTGTGGAATCACCTGAACGGTTTTGCCCAGGTAGTCGCCGGCCCTTTCTTTATTAATTACGGTTTGATAAATGCGGCCGGTGGTAACATTATTGGCCTGCGATGTAGGTGTATTTAAAAAGCGTTCGTAGTGGCCAAGATCCAGATCGGTTTCGGCACCATCGTCGGTAACATAACATTCGCCATGTTCGTAAGGGTTTAAAGTGCCGGGGTCAACATTTATGTAGGGGTCAAATTTTTGTATGGTTACTTTTAAACCCCTTGCCTGCAGTAGTTTTGCAAGAGATGCAGCAATAATGCCCTTACCTAAGGAGGAAGTAACACCACCGGTTACAAAAATGTACTTAGCCATAAAAAATAATTTGCCAACCGCTCCCTTATTTTTTGGGAAGTGGTTGCCGTTAAAAAATATGACCAGCGAAAATTTGGGATTAAATCTTGGAGGTCGTGTAAAGATAGGAGGAATAATTGGAGGGAGGAAATTTGGGAGGAGGATTTATAAAAAAAACTTTAGCTTTATAACGAAAAAAAATAATAGCACCAGTAAACCCTTGCCCGCTATGAGAATAATTGCATTTGTAATTCTTGCCCTCATCATAAGCTGCACTGTTTTTGCGCAAATTGAAGCCAAAGCAATTGACTTTAACAATAAACTGGAAATAAATCTTGACAAAGAGGTTTTTTCACAATCATTTAGCGACAAATTTTATTCAGTAAATGTAATTGATGTTAGGGATGATACCGGGGCGGTAGGCTATCATTATTTGAAAGAGTGGGATGCAAAGAGGTATTTGGTACAACCCGGTACGTTGCCAAAAAGCAAGTATAATGATGCCTGGTCTAAAGTATATCATTGTTCACCTTCTTTAGGCAGCGGATTTGCAGCATGGATAAATGAATACCTGCAATGCCGAAAAAATGAATCAACCAAAAATAAACTGTTGATTGTAGTAAAGAAATTCTGGCTCTCGAGTGAAGCAGATGAAATTCGGTATGACAATGATAAAAACGGGCAGGCAATAAATGGATGGGATGCAGGCGTACTATGCAAACTTGAATTTTACCTGGAAAAGGACAGTGTGTTTTTCCCCTTATACAAAGTTGATTCAGTTTTTACTTTTAAAGAATTATTAAATGATTACAGAGGGACCAGGTTTGTTGATAATGCAGGCTTTTTTGTTACGTCGGTATTAAAAACTTCATTAGAAAAACTGGCAACTATTAATCTGGATGAAATTATTTCAAAAAGGAAAAAGTTATTGTTTGATGATATAAACCAGGTGTTCTCAAAAAAAGTCAATGTGCCAGTGTTGAATTCTGCTAATCTTAAAAAAGGTGTTTATAAAAACTTTGAAGAATTT
>JANMWP010000071.1:0-4951 GCA_031394065.1 Chitinophagaceae bacterium | reverse complement strand
AAACGTTGCTGAACGGAGCTTTGGAAAAGCCCGAAGTAAATAAAAAATTTCTGCAAAGCACTTCCCGAAATATTGACAGACTGGTTAACCTGGTTGATGATCTGGACTCCATATCAAAACTGGAAAGCGGGGGACAGCTTTTATTAAAAGACAGTTTTGTTATACAGGACCTGCTGAAAGAAGTGTATGAATCTTTATCTATTAAAGCTGATGAAAAAGAAATAAAATGTATCATAAAAAAGGGTTGTGAGGTACCACTTACTGTTTTTGCAGATAAGGAGAAAATAAGACAGGTGTTTACCAACCTGGTTGATAATGCCGTCAAATACGGAAAACAAAACGGCACTATTGAAGCCAGTTTTTATAAAGTGGATGGTGCAAGGGTTTTAATTGAGATCAGTGATGACGGATCGGGTATTGCCGAAGAACATCTGCTACGCATATTTGAACGCTTTTACAGAACAGACTTGGCCCGAAGCCGTAAGGTTGGCGGCAGTGGTTTGGGACTATCCATCTGCAAACATATAATAGAAGCCCACGAACAAACTATTCATGTACGCAGTAAGATTGATGTGGGTAGTACGTTTGGGTTTACGTTACAGAGTAAGAAGGATTAACTTTTATCTCTCCTTAATATATACATAACATTACCGTAAACATTTGGTTACACGCCATGCTTTACTTTGCAGTTATTACTAACCTTCAATCTTACTTCATGAAAAATATCCGGTATTTTTTTCTTGAAATGTCTGTAAGGATTTTTCTGCCCATGCTTTCGGCATTTTATACGCCACTGAAATTTTTTAAAATCCATTAATGGATAAAGAAAAAAAACGAAAGCTGGATATACTCGTTCTCTCCGATATTCATCTTGGCACTTATGGCTGCCACGCTAAGGAGTTGTTGCTGTATCTTAAAACCATCAAACCCAAAACAGTAGTGCTTAATGGCGATATTATTGATATATGGCAGTTCAGCAAAAGCTACTGGCCCAAAAGCCATATGAAGATTGTAAAGCACCTGCTGCACTGGATGAGCAAGGGCGTAAAGATGTATTATGTTACAGGCAACCACGATGAAATGCTGCGGAAATTTGTTGATTTTAAAATGGGGCCGCTAAAAATTGTAAACAAAGTAATACTGGAACTGGGTGATGGAAAAAAAGCATGGTTCTTTCATGGCGATGTGTTTGATGTAACCATGCAGCACAGTAAATGGCTGGCAAAACTGGGCGCAGTTGGTTATGATACACTCATCCATATAAACAGGGTTGCAAATTTTATTTCAGAAAAGATATTTAAAAAAGGAAAACTTTCTTTATCTAAAAAAATAAAGAACAGTGTAAAGAGTGCGGTAAAATTCATCAACAGTTTTGAACAAACGGCCGCTGATATAGGCATCAGCAACCAATACGATTATGTGGTGTGCGGCCATATACACCAGCCCGAAATGCGGGAGATAGAAAATGAACATGGCAAAATTATGTACCTCAACAGCGGCGACTGGATAGAGAATTTAACCGCTTTGGAATATGCTGATGGTGTTTGGAAAATTTACCGCTTTGATGAAGTTGAAATGCTGAATATGAGTGTTATGGACCCGGAAGAAGAGTTAAGTAACACGCAGTTATTTGATAACATGGTAGAAGAATTCAACCTGATGAAACAAGCATGAAAATACTCTATGCTATACAAGGCACTGGCAATGGGCATTTAAGCAGGGCAAGGGATATTATTCCAATCCTTCAGCAAAAAGGAGAGCTGGATATTTTAGTAAGCGGCATACAGGCTGATGTTGATTTGCCTTACCCGGTAAAATATAAATTTAAAGGGCTCAGTTTTATTTTTGGAAAGAACGGTGGTATTGATCTGATTGCCACATACAGGAAGAGTAATTTAAAACAACTGTACAATGAAATTAAAAACCTGCCCATTGACGAATATGATTTAGTGATAAATGATTTTGAACCGGTGAGTGCCTGGGCCTGTAAGATGAAGCATAAAGAATGTGTGGGGCTTAGCCACCAGGCTGCAGTGATCAATAAAAAATCGCCCAAACCTAAAAAGAAAGACCCTGTTGGTAAAGCAGTGCTGCATAATTATGCACCGGTTACTGCTGCTTATGGTTTTCATTTTGGAGCTTATGATAAAGATATTTTTACACCGGTAATCAGAAATCAGATGAGAGAAAGTAAACCAGAAAATAAAGGCCATTATACTGTTTACCTGCCGGCATACAGCGATGAAAAAATTATTAAAGTGCTGGGCGAAATAAAAAATACAGACTGGCAGGTGTTCAGCAAACATACAAAAAAAGAATACCAGCAAAAGAATATTCACATAAGGCCAATAAACAACGAAGCATTTATTGAAAGCTTTATAAACTGCACCGGCGTTTTGTGCGGTGCAGGTTTTGAAACCCCTGCCGAAGCTTTGTTTTTAAAAAAGAAACTGATGGTGATACCCATGAAGGGCCAGTACGAGCAGCAATGCAATGCAGCGGCTTTAAAAACAATGCGTGTGCCAGTTATTAAAAGTTTGAAGAAAAAACACCTGGACATCATTAAAGATTGGGTAGCAACAGATCAGCAGATAATGGTGAATTACCCTGATACCACACAACGCATCATCAACATGGTTATTAAAAAACATGGACAAACCGCTAAAAAGAAAACTGCTGAATTGGGTGAGGGTGTTTATTCTATAAAAAAATTAAAAGAAAAAAGCCTGGGCAAAATATTAAACCAACTGGCCGATTAAGGATTATGTTTTTTACAAGAAACGATTTTGGAGATGATTTTAAATGGGGCGTTTCTACTGCGGCTTACCAGATAGAAGGTGCACATAATACAGATGGCAAGGGCCCATCCATCTGGGATACATTTACCCACCGAAAGAAAAAAATATTCAACAACGATAACGGAAATATTGCCTGCGATTATTACAAACACTATGCAGAAGATATTGCACTCATTTACAAACTGAATATTTCCAACTTCCGTTTCTCAATTTCGTGGAGCCGCATTTTGCCACAGGGCATTGGCGCTGTAAACCACAAGGGCATTGATTTTTATAACCGGGTAATTGATTTTTGTTTAGAGCTTGGTATTGAGCCCTGGATAACCTTGTACCATTGGGATTTGCCCGAAGCATTGCAGCAAAAAGGTGGCTGGACAAACCGTGAGGTGATTCACTGGTTCAGTTATTTTGTTGATTGCTGTATAAAAAATTTTGGCGACCGTGTTAAATACTGGATGGTGCTTAACGAACCGATGGTATTTACCGGGGCTGGATATTTTTTGGGTGTGCATGCACCGGGCAAAAAAGGTTTGAGTAGTTTTTTGGCTGCAGCTCACCACGCAGCACTTTGCCAGGCAGAGGGAGGACGGATAATAAAATCACATCGCAATGAATGTAAAGTAGGAACTACATTTTCCTATTCGCATTTGGAACCATACCGGTATAATGATGAAAGGGATATAAGAGCCACTGCAAAAGTTGATGCGCTGATTAACCGGATGTTTTTAGAACCCTTGCTGGGCCTTGGTTACCCAACGGGTGATTTAAAAATACTGGAACGCATTGAAAGGTTCATGCTTGCGCATGATGAAAAAAAACTGGCGTTTGACATGGATTTTATTGGCCTGCAGAATTACACCCGGGAGTTTGTAAGCTATGCACCACTGATGCCTTTTGTAAAAGCTAAGATCATAAAGGCCAGTAAAAGAAATGTTGAACATACGTTGATGGATTGGGAAGTGTATCCTCCCAGTATTTATAATGCACTAAAACGTTTACATAATTATGGTACAATCAATGAAATTATTGTTACTGAAAATGGAGCTGCATTTAATGATAGTTATGAAGAGGATAAAGTGGATGATTACAAACGGGTAAAATTTCTACAGGATTATATTGCCCAGGTTTTACTTGCCAAAAGAGAAGGAGTAAATGTGAAAGGCTATTTTGTTTGGACCCTGCTCGATAATTTTGAATGGGCAGAGGGGTATTATCCAAAATTTGGATTGGTGAATGTAGATTTTAAAACGCAGCAAAGAACAGTAAAAAATTCAGGGGAATGGTACAGCCGGTTTTTAAAGAATGCACTGGCGTCTTCAAAGGAGATTTTGGATGGACAAAAATTTGAACTGATATAATAATTGCTTAACAATAAATTTACCTGTAGTTAAAAGTCTGCTGTTAATTTCACATATTTATATATCGTTCTTTTGGGAAGTGAAATAAGACCCCTGGATTACATACCGGGGGTTTTATTTGCTTTAAAATGCTTCATACGCCAGATATAAAAATACCTGCATGGTTTTCCGTTTCTTTTTTGTTCAATAGTTTGAGAAAGAAATATGGTATCAAAATATGCAGCATAAATTGTTTTAGCATCAGCATAATAATTGGAAGGTAGAATGCAGTAAGCGTCATCACCAGTTTTTAATTTACTTCGCTCATTGTTTATCCAGGCATATTGGTGTATATTATTAGTATCGCCGATTGCAACCAGCTCTTTATGTAAAGGCATGGCTACATAATAATCTATATGCGATGCCGGAAACCATTTGTTGCAAATGATGAATGCATCTTTTTTCATTTCACCCGATTTTACATCGGTCTCAGTCATTTTTTTAAATTCTGTTTTCAGATTTTTCCAGCCATACATATCCAGCGTAAAATCGCCTTCGCCCAAATATTTTTTTTCTTTTTTGCCAATGGTGCCGGGCATAAAATTAACCAGTAAAATGCCTGCTATAATTACCAGTAATTGAAAAGTACAAGCCGCCAACAGGGTTTTGGGCATTATTCTTTTTTCAAAAACCGACTTTAATTTTATTTTGCTAAGATAGCATGCGGTTAATAAAATGAGGCCGCTGTAAGCCGGCCCGGTCCAGTGTGGAAGCACGTTTTTAAACGGGGAGATGGCAGTTGCAACAATTATCAGC
>JANMWP010000027.1:0-6816 GCA_031394065.1 Chitinophagaceae bacterium | reverse complement strand
GGTATACCCTTTTTACCCGTAAGTGTAGCTCATATAACCCTTTTATGCTTCATTGTTTATTATTTTTTTGAAGTAATGCAGAAAACAGTTGCTGAGCCCATATATCAAAAAGATATTTTTTGGATATCAGTTGCATTTATTATCAACTCTTCGGGTAATTTCTTTTTGTTTTTGTATGGAAGGTATAGTTACGAGGTTAATGTTTTTAAAACTCCGCAGTATACAATCATATATACTACAGTTACTATAATCAAAAATTTACTCTTGTGTTATTCCATTTTTATTAGAGAAAAGAAAGAAGATCCCCTTTTTGATAGCCTAATTGATATAGACCTGGATTCACCCATTAAACACCAAAATTAACAGCAAAATACCTCTATGTTCTTTTTACAGGCTAACAATAACTCTTCGGGAATAAATCCTGCCATGTTTCTCGGAACCTTAGGTATGCTTACGCTTGCAATAGCAATTGTTGGTTTTGTTATTTTTCACCAGCGCAAAGTACTCCGTTATAATAACCAGTTAAAAAAACTGGAAGAAGAAAAGCAGCAGATCTTATTAAATGCATCAATCCGTTTTCAGGAAGAAGAACGCAACCGTATTGCTGCCGACCTGCACGATGATGCCGGTCCATTACTGGCCACTGCCCGGCTTTATTTAAATGAAAACCTGGTAAACCAGGAAAAAGCCCAGCAGTTGCAAAGTATTTTCAGTGCCAAACAAATTTTAGATGATGCTATATTGCTTATACGTAACATCAGCCACAGCCTGATGCCACCAACCCTTAAAAACTTTGGGCTGGAGAGTGCTGCAACCGATCTTTTTCAAAAAATAGGTGCCAGCGGCAGTTTAAATGCCAGTGCCCGTTTTCATGATTACCGTTTGCGGCTTAAAGTAGAACAGGAACTGCTTGTTTTTAGAATCATACAGGAACTGGTAAATAATATTCTTAAACACAGCAACCCCGGTTTTATTCATTTAACACAAAATATCAGTGCCAATAAAATGTACTTCAGAATACATCATGATGGTATTGGTATTGTGCAGGTCGATTTTGACAAGCTTAACCACAGTAGTGTTGGGTTGGGTTTAAAAAATATTGCCAGCAGGATAAAAGTTTTAAACGGACGTATCTTTTTTGAAATAGACCCCAGTAAAACCTATTACAAAGTAACCATCGAAATTCCCCGGGAACCTGCCATTTAAATATTTTTACAATTACAGATTTATTTTTACCAACAATCATTATTATAATTAATTATAGTATAAATGAATTTTCTTTTGTGTAAATTTGCACCATTGTTAAATTTATGAATGAAATTAAAGTTGCTATAGCTGACGATCATAAAATTTTTAGAAAGGGAGTAATACTTTCCATGCGCAGTTACTCCAATATCAAATTTGTGATGGAGGCAGATAATGGTGAAGATTTGCTTGCAAAAATACCTGAATCGGAGCCAGATGTTATTTTGTGCGATTTAAAAATGCCTGTAAAAGACGGTATAGATACTACTAAACTTATCACAAAAAACTTTCCCAACATTCGTGTTATTATTTTAACGATGTATGAAGATGAACGGTTTGTTGGTCATTTGATGGATTGTGGGGCTGCCGGTTACCTTTTAAAAAGTACCGACCCTTCTGAAATTAAAAAAGCCATTATGGATGTGATGCGTACCGGATTTTATCTGAATCCGTTTGTAAATAAAGTGCTTATTAAGAAAAACTATTCCAAACAAAAATTCAATCCTTCGCTTACTTCGGAAGTTGTGTTAAGTGACCGGGAAAAAGAAGTGCTTACATTGGTTTGTATGGAATTTACCGCTTCTGAAATTGCAATAAAAATGGACATCAGTGCCAGAACCGTAGAAGCCATTAAAGACAGACTGATGGAGCGTTTTGGTGTTAAAAACTCGGTTGGACTTGTATTTTATGCAATGAAAAACTCTCTGATAGATTAATCTACTTGTTCTTAAAACAGCCCAAACAATTTAGAATCAATGCTGGTAATTATCTTACCTAAATCTTCCTCATTTTCGGCAAATTTATTATTATCAGCATCAATAATCAGTAAAGGCCCTTCTTTGTAATTATCTATCCAGCTATTATAAAATTCATTCAGTTTTTTTAAATAATCCAGGCGGATATTTTCTTCATACTCCCTGCCACGCTTTTGTATTTGAGCAACCAGTGTAGGTACAGATGCTTTCAGGTAAATGATAAGATCCGGGGGTTGTACCATGCTCTTTAATGTTTCAAAAAACTTATAGTAATTATCAAAATCACGTTTTGTCATAAGCCCCATATCATGCAGGTTGGGCGCAAAAATATTGGCATCTTCATAAATTGTTCTGTCCTGTATTACAGTTTCGGTACCGTGGTGTATTTCCAGCAGTTGATTTAACCGGCTGTTTAAAAAGAATATTTGCAGGTTAAAACTCCAGCGGGGCATGTCTTCATAAAAATCATTCAGATACGGGTTATGATCTACATCTTCAAACTGGGGTATCCATTTGTAGTGCTTACTCAGCATTTCAGTCAGCGTGGTTTTTCCTGCACCAATATTTCCTGCAACAGCAATATGCTTTGGTTTTTTTGTCTTTGCCATAATTCAATCGTGGATTTACAATCGCCGTTTCTTTTTAAATACAAGCGAAGCATCTAAAGTAAACAAAATCTCAAATCAAACCCTCTAAATTAAAAATAATTTAATCCAATGGCTTCCCTTACAAGTTTCATTGTTTCGCCGGCGCTTTTATTTGCCTTTTCGGCTCCTTTCTGCATTATCTGTTTAAGCCCTTCCTCATCCTGCAAAATAGCATCTACTTTTTTGCGGATGGGTGCAATAAAATTAACCATATCCTCGGCCAGTTGTTTTTTCAAATCGCCATAGCGTATAGTACAGTTATTATAATCATCTTCAAATTTCTGAATGGTATCAGCCGTGCAAACCAGGCTCATCAGTAAAAAAATGTTTTCAATATAATCTGGCTTGGGCGTGTTTTTTTCTATAGGCCCATTATCCGTCTTGGCTTTCATCACTTTTTTCCTGATCATGTCATCACTGTCGGCCAGGTACAATGTTGCCATCTGGTTTTCACTTTTACTCATTTTACCTTCACCATCCAGGCTTGGCACTTTTACCAGCGTTTGATTGTAATTAAATGCAACCGGCTCCGGAAAAACATCTCCATACCGATGGTTAAAACGGTTGGCAAACGTACGGGCCATTTCCAGGTGCTGTTCCTGGTCTTTACCAACAGGTACGTATTTAGCACGGTGTAAAATAATATCGGCAGTTTGCAGTACCGGGTAGGTTAATAAACCTGCATTTACATTTTCGGGATTCAAACGTACTTTATCTTTAAAAGTGGTGGTTTTTTCCAACTCACCTTTATAGGCCATCATGTTTAAATAAAGATAGAGTTCAGCAGTTTCATGCACATGGCTCTGGCAATACAATGCCACCTTATCGGGGTCAAGTCCGCAGGCAATATTTTCGGCCAATACCCGGTGTACATTGGCTTTCAGCTCCTTTGTATCGGGATGTGTGGTTAAAGAATGCAGATCGGCCACCATAAAAAAGCAGTCAAAATCTACCTGCATTTTTACATAATTACGAATGGCTCCAAAATAATTGCCCAAATGCAAATATCCGGTTGGGCGTATGCCACTCATTACTATTCCCTTTTTCTTTTCCATAAAACTTCGCTGTCAGTTGGCGAAGATATGAAAAGTTGATAGTTGGCAGGTATCAAGTTTTCCATTCATAATTGTTATCAGCCGGTTGCCATGCCGGTTATTATCGGCAGCCAACTATCGTTATATTTGTACCATGGAAGTAAATGATACTTTGGTTGATAAATTAGCAACCCTGGCAAGGCTTAGTTTTAATGCAACTGAAAAAGAAGCCATTAAAAATGACTTAAATAAAATAATTCATTTTGTTGAAAAACTGAACGAATTAGACACCACCGGTGTTGAACCGCTTTTACACATGAGCAGCAATATAAATGTTTTACGGGCCGATGAGGTTACAGGAAGTATAACCCGGGAAGCAGGTTTACAAAACGCTGCCTTACACGATGAGCAGTTTTTTAAAGTACCAAAAGTTATAAAGAAATAAAAGCAGTCTTAGTCTTGTGTTTTGAGTTTTGTGTTGAGCCTTAAATTAATAGGAGTTTGACATTAGCAAAAGCCCAACCCAAAACTCCTAACCCAAAACCCAAAACAATTTATATGCAGGGAATTATCCATCTTGAAAACATCCGTAAAAGTTACTACCTCGGTAAAAATGAATTAGAGGTTTTAAAGGGTATCTCTCTGGATATATTCAAGAACGAATACGTTGCACTGATGGGGCCAAGTGGTTCGGGCAAATCAACCTTAATGAATCTGCTGGGGTGCCTGGATACGGCATCTGCCGGTAAATATATTTTGAATGGAAAAGATGTAAGCCGCATGCCGGATAATGACCTGGCCGAAGTACGCAATAAAGAAATCGGATTTGTTTTTCAGCAGTTTAATTTATTACCCCGTTTAACTGCTGCTGAAAATGTAGCACTGCCACTGGTTTATAGCGGTATTGGCAAAAAAGAAAGAACCGAAAGGGCGATGGAAGTTCTTACAAAAGTTAAATTAGATGACCGCAGCCATCATAAACCAAATGAACTAAGTGGCGGACAGGCTCAACGTGTGGCCATTGCCAGGGCATTAATCAATAACCCATCTATTATTCTGGCTGATGAACCAACCGGTAATCTTGATTCAAAAACTTCTTACGAAATTATGGAGATAATGGGCAAGATACATGCTGATGGCAACACCGTTATTCTGGTAACGCATGAAGAAGATATTTCGACTTATGCTCACCGGATTATCAGGCTTAGAGATGGTGTTGTAGAAACAGATAAGGTGAACGCTAATCCTGCAATTGCCATGGTTCCTGCCTGATCGTTTTTAATCATTCAACTATTCCCGAAAAATTTTGTTGTTTTACAAAACAAACAATTTACATCATGGCATTTAAAATATATACCAAAACAGGCGACCTGGGTAAAACCAGTTTAATTGGAGGCACAAAAGTTCCTAAAAGTAATATCCGCATAGAAGCCTATGGAACTGTTGACGAATTGAATTCTTTTATTGGCCTAACTGCCGATCAGCTTACAAACGAACCTTCAAAAATTATTTTAAAAGAAATACAGGACCGTTTATTTACCATTGGCTCATCACTTGCCTGCGACCCGGATAAAGAATCGAAACTAAAAATACCGGATTTAAAAGAAACGGATATAGAACTTTTAGAAAAAGAAATAGATAAAATGAATGAGGAACTTTCAGAAATGAAATCATTCATTTTGCCCGGCGGTCATGTTGCTATTTCTACGGCTCATGTAACCCGTTGTGTATGCAGGCGTGCAGAGCGCATTTGTGTTAACATGCAGGAAAATAATTTATTTGTTGACCCGTTGGTTATAAAATATTTAAACAGGTTAAGCGATTACCTTTTTGTTTTGGCAAGATACATCGGGCATTTGCTGAGGGTGGATGATATACCGTGGAAACCGAGAGTTAATTAGCTAATTTGATAATTTGCTGATGTGCTAATGGAGAGCATTTTAAAGTAAAAGTTGTTGGTAATTCAATGAATTAGCAAATTATCACATTAGCTAATCAGCACATTACTCCGTCTTTCATCATTAAAATCCGGTCACTCATTTTAGCCAATTCCTCATTATGCGTAACAATTAAAAATGTTTGATTGAATGTATTGCGCAATTCAATAAATAACTGATGTAGTTCTTTTGCATTGGCGCTGTCGAGGTTGCCCGTTGGCTCATCTGCCATTACAATAGAAGGGCTGTTTATTAATGCCCGGGCAACTGCCACCCTTTGCTGCTCACCACCCGAAAGTTGCTGCGGTTTGTTCTCCAGCCGATCGCCCAGACCTAAAGTTTTCAACAATTTGGTAGCTTTTATAACCACCTCTTTCTTTTTATCACCAGCAATCCAACCCGGTATACAAACATTTTCCAGCGCCGTAAATTCGGGTAAAAGATGATGAAACTGAAAAACAAAGCCAATATGCCTGTTTCTGAAAGCTGCCAGTTTGCTTCCGCCCAGCGTTTCCAGGTGCTGACCGTTCAGGATAATTTGTCCTTTATCAGCTTTATCCAAAGTGCCCAAAATGTGCAGCAGCGTGCTTTTACCGGCACCAGATGAACCAACAATACTTACAATCTCACCTTTATTAATGGAGATATCTACCCCTTTTAATACAGCAAGATGATCATATTTTTTAAAAATACCTGTAGCCGTTAACATGGTTCGAAAATAGTTAATAATTGTAAGTTTCAGCTTTTAAAACAACAAGTATTGCCCATTTAGTCCCAATAAATAATAAATGTAAAAATCAGGCGTTAAAAAAACACTTTTGGTTATTCCAAATGAACTTATACATTTGCAAAAAATTAAACCCTTACAAAAATGTTTTGGACACTGGAATTAGCCTCGCATTTGGAAGATGCACCATGGCCGGCTACTAAAGATGAATTAATTGATTTCTCTATCCGCAGTGGTGCGCCTATTGAGGTTGTGGAGAATTTACAGGAGCTGGAAGACGAAGGAGAAATTTATGAAGGCCTGGATGATATCTGGCCCGATTACCCCAGCCAGGAAGATTTCTTTTTTAATGAAGATGAATATTAAGAAAACACAAACACCCCATACCCCCTCCGCCTCCTGAAGGAGGAACCCGGACTCTGAGATATTATAAAGCCTCCTGATTTTCAGGAGGCTTATTTTTTATCTTAT
>JANMWP010000025.1:0-2234 GCA_031394065.1 Chitinophagaceae bacterium | reverse complement strand
TTTTACAAAAATATTATAACGAAAATAAAGGTAATTATCTGTGGAGCGAAAGCGCCGATATTATTATATTTAACTGTTCAGGTAAATCTGTTGCAGAGGCTGCAAGGGCTGCAATTTTAAAAGGCAAAAACTGGAAAACAATTGCAGAAGAATCTAACAATAATGTATTGGCCGATTCGGGCAGGTTTGAGCTTACACAAATACCCGCAACCATTAATTCAAAAACCGCTGAAGGTTTTGTTTCCGAAATTGCAACAAGCCCGGTTGATGGTAACACAAGTTTTATAAAACTTATTCATCACTATAATGCAAAACTACAGCGCAACTTTGAGGAAGCAAAGGGTTTAGTTATTAATGATTATCAAAATATTCTTGAGGAAAAGTGGATAGTTGAATTAAAAAATAAATACCCGGTAAAAATTAATGAAGCTGTTTTTCAGTCTTTATTAAAATAATGACATTCTTATTACATTAAAAAGGCCTGCCTTCAACCCCTGTTGGCAGGCTTTTTGCGTAAGTGGTTTTATGAACAGAAAACGGATATAAAATGATGAGCATTATTATCATTAAAACCGGATTTATTCACAAAAAACGTAAAATATGAAAAAATTATTTTTAGGATTCCTGTTAACAACAACAGTGGTATTAAGCACAAAAGCACAGGTATATGTACAAGGCGGATTAAACCTGGCCAACATTACAAAAACCAATGATGGGCAAACAGAAAAAAATAATATTCTGCCAAGTTTTAATGTGGGCATTTTAGGGCGTCTGAAATTAGATCCGATGTTTGACCTCGAATCAGGTGTATTATTAACAGGGCATGGCTCTAAAGCAGAAACTTATTTTAACGGTGGCAATGATTATGTAAAAACAAAATTCAACCCGCTTTACATTCAGGTTCCTTTAAATGCAGTTGTAAAAATTCCATTGGAAAAAGAATCAAGCATATTTTTTAATGCCGGCCCCTATGCAGCAATTGGTATAGGTGGTAAATCAAGCAGTGAATCAAAATTTGGTCCGCTGATGTCAAGCTCAAGCAAAACCATTGTCTTCAGTAATGATGATCCGTTTACTTCTCAGGAAGAAGATGCAGGATATAATAAACTGAAGCGTTTTGATTTTGGTTTAAACTTTGGTGGTGGGTTTCAGTTTCAGCATTTTATAATAAAAGCTAACTACGGACTTGGCCTTGCAAAAATAAATTCAACAGAAAGCAATAATACCGCTAATGACAAAAACAAGTACCGCACACTTAGTTTTTCGGTAGGTATTCCACTAGGCAAATAATAAAACCTATTGAAAACAAAATCCCTCCATTAATCCGGAGGGCTTTCTTTTTATACAATCTGTTTAACTACATCAGCTATAATTTTAGGCCTGCCCAGTGTGTAATAATGTAATACGGGTACGCCAAAGTCCTTTAACTCTTTAGACTGTTGCAGCAACCACTCTGTACCAACCTGCTCCACTTCTTCATCGGTTTTGCATTTAATAATCTCTTTGCTGAGCGCTGCCGGCAAATCAATATGAAAAACTTTTGGTAACACGGTTAATTGCTTTTGGGTATAAATTGGTTTAAGGCCCGGAATAATAGGTACTGTAATACCGATATCCCTGCAGGCTTTTACAAAAGCATAAAATTTCTCATTATCAAAAAACATTTGGGTAACAATATAGTCTGCTCCCATATCTACTTTTTGTTTTAAGTAGTGCAGGTCGCTCTCCATATTCGGTGCTTCAAAATGTTTTTCAGGATATCCCGCCACGCCAATACAAAATTTTGTCTGGCTTGTATTTTTCAAATCTTCTTCTAGGTATTTTCCTGCATTCAGATCGGTAACCTGTTTTAAAAGATCGGTAGCGTATTGATGCCCACCGGGCTCGGGTAAAAATGCTGTTTCATTTTTTGCAGCATCGCCCCTTAAAACCAGCACATTGTCAATGCCCAGGTAATTCAGGTTTATCAATGCGTCCTCAGTTTCATTTATACCAAAGCCTCCGCAAATTAAATGCGGCACCGTGTCTACACTGTATTTATTCATGATGGCAGCACAAATACTTTCGGTACCTGGCCGCTTACGCACAATCACTTTCTGAAAATTTCCATCAGGCGTTTTTTTAAACACATGTTCGCTGCGGTGATAGGTAACATTTATAAAAGCAGGCTTAAATTCCATCAGCGGATCAAGGTGCTGGTATAAAGACTGGATTCCCTTGCCTTTAAGCGGCGG
>JANMWP010000016.1:0-2832 GCA_031394065.1 Chitinophagaceae bacterium | reverse complement strand
AAGTTACATGAAAATTATTGAACACAAACAGGATAGAACTAAACTATTCGGGCCTGCAGCATTTGAACGGCTATAATTATTTGCAAAAACTGTACAGTTCAATTAATATAAACAAAGCACTAAGCGAAATAATACTGGCAGGTTACAACCAACAGTATAAATTTGTGCAAAGACGTTGCTACTACAATTCTTTATTTCACGATGAATTCTTTTTAGTATTTTACAATGACAAATAATTAATTATTAAACCCATTCAGGGAATGTCAGAAAATATACATGTGCTGATCGTTGATGATGAGTTTCAAAGCAGAAAGCTCATTTCAAAAATGCTTTCACGGTTCTTCCCTGAAATTAATAATATTACTGAAGCCGCTACTGTGGATGAAGCAAAAAAATCAATAGATATAGATTTGCAACAACTTATTTTCCTTGACATCCAGATGCACGGAGAAAATGGGTTTGACCTGCTGGATAAAATAATGCATTTCAATTTTGAAGTTATTTTTATTACGGCGCACAATCAATTTGCAGTAAAAGCATTTCGGTATAATGCGCTTGACTACCTGATGAAACCGGTTGATGCTGATGAATTCCAGGCTGCAGTAAAAAAAGCGATTAAAAGAATAACCCAGCCCGTAAAAAATCCGGAGGAACAGATCGGGTCCTTAAAACAACAATTAAAAAATCCGCAAAAACTCCCGGATCGCATCATCATCCCTACTGCAGAAGGCTATTTGATAATCCCCGTGCAGGATATCTCTTATTGCCATGCAAACAGTAATTACACCGTATTTTATTTAAAAGACAAAACAAAAGTAACTTCCAGCTATACCCTGGGGCACTATGAAGACTTATTAAGTGAACATAATTTTTTTCGTATTCACCGTTCATACATGATCAATCTTGCCTTTATAAAAATGTACAGGAAAGCAGACGGGGGCACCGTAGTTATGAATGACGGGCAGGAAATTGAAGTGTCACGCAATAACAAGGACGCATTTATGAAATTTTTTAAAGGATGACCGCAGGTTGTAATCCTATATTGAAACTGTTAAGATGTTTTTTACGCTGCATAGCATTGCTCCTGTTTTTTTATGCCCCGGTATCATCACAGGAATTACACAGCAAAATATTTACCACCAAAGACGGATTACCCTCTTCCTATATTTTCAGCACCTACCAGGACAAACTGGGATATTTATGGATAGGAACCTCTAATGGCTTAAGCCGTTTTGATGGGAACAATTTTATCAACTACGGATTTGGTGATGGACTGCCGGATCTGCGTACCGATGCATTACTGATGGATTCCAAATTGCGTTTTTGGGCAGGCACGAGGAGAGGTATGGCGCAATTAAAGAGCAATCATTTTATTGCTTACCCCCTCTCCGACTCACTGCACATCTCCTATGTCTTTGGTTTTACTGAAACCAAAACAGGAGATATAATGGCATTGACCAATGCAGGCATCTACCGCTTTATTACAAACAAATGGCTTAAAATAAATGAATACCCAGGCTATGAGAACAAAGCATGCAGGGGATTTATTGAAACGGACAACGGCATTTATATTAATTATGGGAACCTCATTGTTCTTAAAAAAAATGGACGTTTTAAATTGATTACGCCTTACAGGGAATTGGGATATTACTACAATAAATTAACCCTGTCCGGCAATGATATTTATATTTCCACAGCCGATGGCCTCTACACAATCCGGAATGAAGAGCTTGTTAAAGTACCCGGATTAGAGAGCCTGCAAAAAGGCACATTTTATTATTTCTTCGATAGTCACCAAACCTGCTGGATCGGAAGTAAAAAAGACGGTCTGCAGTTTTTAAAGTTAAATGACAGTACCGGATTAAAAACATTATACAAAAACGAAAAAGTGAATCTCATTTCGGGCATTTGTGAAGATAACCGTGGAAACCTGTGGGTGGCCGACTTTAACGGACTGGTAAGAATAACAGAAGGTGGATACAGTATGTACACTCTTCCCAAACCGCTGGCCAATAAGATTATTCACAATATGATTCAGCCATTGAAAGGCCCGCTGCTTATCAATGACGGAACCACTACATTGAAGACATTTGAGTATGGCATTTTTGGTGAAAAAAAATTATTGCTGCAGGGAAGTTCAGCACTGCCTAAAAATGAACTCATCATTGACAATTATGCCCTTGATAATAAAAACCGTTATTGGTATGCTTTAAGAGGATTTGAACTTTGGATGCAGGATGGCAATAACCTGTACGACCAGCGTAAGGAAACGAAATATTTAGGCGATGATGTTTATGACGTACTGTTTGATAGTTACAGAAAAAAAATATTAATAGCGATCCGCACGCAAAAATTCCCCTGTAGTTACAATGATTCAGCTTTTAGCCCACTGCCGGTTATTAATGATATTGATGTAAGCGGAAATGTTATCCGGCTGCACCAATGTGCAAATGGCAATATACTTTTTGCAACAGAGCAGGGAATAATTTATTCCATAAACAAGGAAAACATCTGCAGGCAGCAATTAAATGAATTTAATTCAACAGGTACCATTCGGAAATTTTGCAATGCACCCAATGGCGACCTTTGGATAGTTTACAATGGCAGGGGCTTAAGGCGGTATACATGGGAAAAGGATTCACTGGTTTTTAAAGAACAAATTAATAAGACAAACGGGCTGCCTGACGATAATGTATTTGACATTTGTTTTGATAACCAAAAAAATATCTGGCTATTGATGAGTTCAGGCGTAGTGGCCCTTTCAAATAAAACAGCAGATAAAACTATGGGATTTTACAGGCCGATGGTATTATTTAATGCTGCAGATCTTAA
>JANMWP010000710.1:0-5624 GCA_031394065.1 Chitinophagaceae bacterium | reverse complement strand
GTTTACAGCCCTTTTTTACGGGCAATGAAAGAAGATAATAAACTAACAAAGAGTACAATGCTGATGCTGCTTGCAGGCATCAGTATGGCCGCTATCATGGGCGAAAGAATGCCCTGCACGGCAAAAGATAAACCAACAATATTGTACAGGATTGAAAGAACAAAACTTGCCAGTACAATTTTTTTACCTGCTTTGGCATAGCTGATAAATTTGTGAAGCATTGATACTTTACTTCCATCCAGTATGGCATCGCTGGCCGGAGAAAACTGTGCCGAATTTTCGGACACAGCGAACCCAACCTGGCTTTGCATAAGTGCACCGGCATCGTTCAGGCCATCGCCAAGCATTAATACATTTTTTTTGTCCCAAACTCCTAAAGATGAGAAAGAACCCATTTGCTGGTTTTTAATAAAATCGAGTTTTTGTTGAGGAGATTGGTTAAAGCGGAGCTGTATATCTGTACCGAATATTTTTTGAAGATTGGATCTTTCAGAATCATTATCACCCGATAAAACAAACAGATGATACCCCTGCTTTTTTATATACTGAACCATTGCAGCAACACCCTGCCGGTACTGATTTTGAACACTAAACTTACCTACATGTATTTGATCCATCTGCACATGTATGGATGTACCCGTATCCTGTGTAACAGGGCCATTACCTGCATATATAAAATTTGCCGAACCCATTTTTACCGGAATATCTTCTACCAGCGCATCAAGACCTTTCCCGGTATATTCTTTAAACTGATTTACTGTCAATAATTTATCGGCATCATTGCTTATTGATGCTGCAATAATCTTACTTAAAGGATGAGAAGATTGTTTGGTAACCGATTTTATGATTGCCAACGCTCTGCCGGAAAGCACTGCCCCCTCATAATTAACTGTTGCAGCATTGCTTTGCGTGATGGTGCCGGTTTTATCAAAGACTATAGTATTGATTTTTGCAAGCGCTTCAATAACACCGGCATTTTTAAGATATAATTTATTGCGGCCAAATATCCGCAGCATATTACCATAAGTAAATGTTGCTGAAAGCAATAATGAACAAGGACAGGCAACAATTAAAACTGCTGTAACCGCCGGTAAAATTTTAGCTGTATCAGCAACCGACCAAAAAATTAATGTAGCCAAAGCAATTGACAATAAGACATAAGTAAAATATCTGCTCCAGGGATGAATGAAGGATTTCTCTTCATTTTTTTTGTTGCTGAAGATATCGTTATTCCATAGCTGCGTGATATAACTCTGAGATGCTTCTTTAATAATTTCCAGCTCAATGGCACTGCCAATCTGTTTACCGCCTGCATAAATCAATGCTCCTTTTTTCTTTTCTACAGCTGCTGTTTCTCCGCTTACAAAACTATAATCAATATTGGCTGTACCCTTCATCAGTACTGCATCTGCCGGAATCATTTCTTCATTGCGGATGAGGATACGGTTTGATTTTTTCAGTTGTGTAACAGGAATATTTTTTTCAACTCCGCCTTCAATTACCGTAACACCCAGCGGAAAATAAGAACGGTAATCCCTGTCGAATGAAAAAGAATCGTAGGTTTTGTTTTGAAACCAACGGCCAATCAACATAAAGAAAACGATACCGGTTCCCGAATCAAGATAACCGGCTCCATGGCCACTGGTAATCTCGTAATAGCTTCTTGTAAAAGTTACAACAATGGCCAATGCAATGGGCGCATCTATATTCAGGTATTTTTGCCTCAGGCCTTTCCAGGCCGAAATAAAAATATCTGCAGCACTGAAAAACAAGACAGGAACAGATAATGCCAAGATGATCCAGGTGAATGTTTGCTTCAACCCTGCTTCTTCAATATTCCCTCCTGAAAAATATTCCGGAAAACTCAGCATCATAATATTGGAAAAGCAAAAACCTGCAACGCCGATTTTATATATTTGCCTGCGGCTGAATGATGAAACTTTTTTTTCTGAACTGTCTTTTAAACTGATATAAGGTTCATAACCGATAAAGGCCAGTAGTTCTACTACTTTACGCAATGTTGTTTCCTCCGGATTATAAATGATAAAGACCTCTTTCTTTTGAAAATTAACCTGCGATTGTTTTACGCCGGGCTGAATTCGGTGCAGGTTTTCGAGCAAATAAATACAGGAAGAACAATGCATTTGGGGAATGGAGCATGTAATATTAACCTGATCTTCACTTTGAAACTGAATCAGTTTATGCATGGTAGCATCATCATCAAGGTATGCAAAGCGTTCGGATACAAATTTACCCCTGGCTTTTAATCCCGGTGTTTTATCCAGATCATAATAATTGCAGAGGTTGTTATCAGTCAATAAAAGATAAACCTGTTTACAACCCTGGCAGCAAAAGTGGTTTTCTTCAACAGAAACGGCAGTATCATCACATAAATCGCCGCAATGAAAGCAGGTAACAGATATGGTTTTTGAAATATTGATAGGCTAATCTTTATAATATAAAAAAGCCGCCGCACTGAAAAGAGCAGCGGGGTAAATTAAACAGAAACTACCGAACACTTTTAACAGAACAGGTGTTCAATCCGAAAAATTTATAAAGCGGACAAAATGAAATAAGCCCGGTTATTAATGGAACAATTGCCAGTAGTGCCCACCAGCTTTTAAAGTAAAAACCTACGGCCGCAATAATAATTGCCAGGGTAAATCTTACTAACTTATCCGTATTGCCAACATTGCATTTCATAATCATTATTTTAATTACTCAAAAGTTGGAAAAACGGTGTAGCTATTCAATGATGGGAGTCAAAGTAAAATATGAGTTTCGTCATAGGTGTCTTGCCACTATGGAGACAGTTTAATTCCGGAATCTTTAATTATATCGAAGATTCTTTAAACCATTGGCATATTCGTAGTGGCCTGACATCTATTTTTCAAACAACCATTTAAAAGGCTTTACTTTTTCCTGGGCAGGCCTGAGGTTGTATTTTTTGATGGTATTGTTCTGAATATAATTTACGGCTTCTTCTATATCATCTGTAAAGAAAAATAGTTTGTTATCATCAGCAGAAATGGTGCCTTTTGCCCTCATCAGATCAATATGGGCAATAATATTTTTGTAAAATTCCATGTCCATAATTACCACCGGAAAATCGCTAATCTTTTTTGTCTGCATTAAAGTGATGGCTTCAAAAAATTCATCCAACGTACCAAAACCACCGGGCATTACTACAAATGCATAGGAGTATTTACTGAGTAAAGTTTTGCGTACAAAGAAATATTTAATGGTAACCCATTTATCCATATACGGATTTGTATATTGCTCATGCGGCAATTCAATATTACAACCCACACTGCGGCCACCTGCTTCTCTTGCTCCCCGGTTGGCGGCTTCCATAATACCGGGGCCGCCACCTGTCATGATTGTAAATCCAAGTTGAGCAATTTTACCCGAAACCTCACGGGCCATTTCATAATCGGGATGCCCTTCTTTAAAACGTGCAGAACCGAATACCGTAACGCAGGGCCCAACAAAATGCAGTGCCCGCAATCCTTTTATAAATTCAAACAAAACGCTTATGGCAAATTTTAATTCCTTCCAGCGGCTTTGGGGGCCTTCTAAAAATTGTATTTCGGGTTTAGTCATCTTTTTTAATTGGAGCCAAACTTAGCTTTTTTTGCTTAGATTGAAATCAGAAATAAAAATGAAGAGTATTAAGAAAGAACCGGTTTCTCAACCAGCACTTCTCCATGATTAACCAAAAGCGGTTTAACCGAATTGGCTATAATGCAGTGCATGTAGGCGCTTAGCAGCAGTTCGTTTGCCAGGGCTTTATCTGTTTCAGATGCTATATGTATTTTTGGATAGAGATTTATGGTAGTAAACTCAAGGTGTGCTTCATACAAATTAATTTGTCCGATTGCTGCACAGGTTATATGAATAATTTTTAAATTTCTTTTGTCGGCCAAAGCAAGGTATGTTGTCATAAAGCCGCTGCTTAAAGAGCCTAAAAACAAATGTTCGGGTGTCCATATATCCGGCAGACCGCCTTTAAACTCGGGAGCAGTGGTAATTTCAATTGCTCCATCAACATCTTTAGCCGTAAGCATTCCTTTTCTGCCTGCGGTTCTGGTTAATTCCACTTCAAAAAAATACTGGTGTTTATCTGTTTTCGTTATCATGGCTATTTATTTATGTGATATAAAAATGGGCATCTTTATATCGTGAATAACATCTGTTGCAAAACTTTTTTTAAACAATTGTGATAACGCCGACCTGGCAAATGCGCCCATTACAACAACACTGTTTGGTTTATCTGAAAGCCATGTTGCAAAATCCTTTTTTTGTTTCAGGTGCAGGGATTGCACTTTTAAATCGGGGTAATGCCTGGATACCAGTTCCGTAACCAGGCTATATTCCGGCATTTCATCTTCGTGCTGTATGATGGATAATAAAACGGTTTCTTTTTTAGCCAGTTCGGGAAAAAGATATGCAAACTGTTTAATGGCAAATACAGATGATTCATTACCATCGTATGCCAGAACAACCTGGGCAGGTTCGTCATAATTTTCAGGAATAAGCATTACCGGGCACTCTGCTCTTTTTAAAACTTCTTCCAGGTAAAAATTAGGTTGCTGTTTTGAAATATTGGCATAAAACAAATCGCTGCTGATAAGCAAGACATCGGCAAAGCGGGTTTCTTCAATTAAAGAAGATATAGCCATCAGGTCGGTATCTTTATGAATCCTGAATTCAATACCTTCCGCTATACAGGCTTCTTTAAACAAACTGATATTTTTATTCACCAATACATCTTCCTCATTTTTAATCAACCATTCCGGCATTATCACCATCCCTTCCATACCGGTATAAGCAAGCAATTTTGAATAATCTACCGGACTTAGAAAAACACCGGCCAGCAAAATTTTATTTTCTAAATTAATGCTCTTTATAAATTCAAATGCGCCTTTGGGGAAATGCTGCCCATCAAGTGAGATAATTACTTTTTTCATATTAACTTATTTATTTTCTATATAACAAATCTACTGCCACGTTCCAAAAATTATACTGATGACAAACTCCGGTTAAAATGATTGTTATCATAAATTGCATAACTGCAAACAGGATACCAACTTTAAAAACCATCACAAAAAATGTTCTTAATCATGTTTTATCCGTTTGTGATTACAATCATAAACCGTTGTTCATTCGCTGTTTAGATTTATGCCATCAAAATTTCACCCTTAAAAAATAAAATATGAAAAATAAGTTAAAAACTACACTGGCAGCATCAGTGCTGCTCTTTGCAATGGCATGTAACAATGGGGAGCAGCAAAACAGTACTGCTGCTGCAACAAAAACTGATAATAATTCTTCCCCATCCGGTCAATCGGGTGTAAAGGATGATGTATCTGCAAAAAATGTTGTGCAGGTAGCTATTGGCAGTAAAGACCATACAACTTTGGTAGCAGCAGTTAAAGCTGCTGAACTGGTAGATGTGCTCAGTAATGCCGGGCCTTTCACCGTGTTTGCCCCCACGAATGCGGCTTTTGACAAATTACCTGCCGGTACCGTTGATGGATTATTAAAGCCTGAAAAGAAAGATGATTTGACAGATATTTTGCAATACCATGTTTCGGTTGGTGTATTTAAACCGGAAATGTTTC
>JANMWP010000682.1:0-1974 GCA_031394065.1 Chitinophagaceae bacterium | reverse complement strand
ATTTACCAACAATACAACACAAACATTGCAGGTAACAGGTACTTTAACCCTTCATGGTGTAACAAAAGCAATTAAGACCACTGCAACCATAACAGTAAAAAACCAGGTAATAAGCGCCACCAGTGCTTTTGTAATCGCTTTAAGCGACTATAAAATTAAAGTGCCTGCCCTGGTTGCCAATAATATCAGTAAAGAAATTTTAGTAAAAATAAATATACCATCACTACAGCAAATAAAATAAGCTTATGAAAAAAATTGTATTCTTTGTTTTTTTTGGATTAACTGTTGGCCAGGTTATGGCACAGGATTCAACCAATCTGTTAAATGGTTTGGAAGAGAAAGCAGCTTTGGAAAAAGTAACAGGCACTTTTAAATCTACCAGGGTAATTAATGCGCACTCAACCGAAATGCTGCATAAAGGCGAGCTGGACTTTAGAATCATGCATCGGTTTGGCGTTTTCAAAAACGGGTTTAAAGACCTGTTTGGGTTAGATTATGCCAGCATGCGTATGAGTTTTGATTATGGTATAAGCGATAAATGGATGCTTGGTTTGGGCCGAAGTACCATTTTAAAAGATTTAGATGTATTTGTAAAAACAAGAATTCTGCAACAGACAAAAGGCCAGAAGCAAGTACCCATTTCGCTGTTGATTGCTGCCGGTTATATTATAACAACGCAGCAATCTTTTGCAGTTGTAAAACCTACATTTGGCGACCGGTCATCTTTTTATGTACAGCTTATTGCCGGTCGGAAATTTAATAAAAATTTTTCTATGCAGTTAAGTCCACTGCTGGTGCATAATAATTCTACTTTAAACCCAACCGATGATAACACTATTTTTGGATTAGGCGGTGGTCTCCGGTATAAAGTAAGCAAGCGTATTGCATTAATGCTCGACTATCATCATGCTTTTGGCCAATTGGATAATGCCATAACCGATCCGCTATCTGTTGGTGTAGATATTGAAACCGGCGGCCACGTTTTTCAACTTCATTTTTCCAATGTAACCGGTATGAATGAGAAGGGATATTTAACACAAACCACCGGTAAATTTTTTAAAGGCGATATCCGCTTTGGATTTAATCTCTCCAGAATATTTCATGTAGGTAAAAAACGTAAAAACTGGTAACGGAATAAAATGTCGCAGACATTTACGTACATAATTCAGGTTACAACCTATCTTTAAAATCCAACTTATGTTTACGTAAAGTATCCAATGCAATATCATATCCGGCATCCGCATGTCGTATAACTCCCATACCCGGATCGTTACGCAACACACGACTTAATCTTGCAGCAGCTTCATCGGTACCATCGGCAACAATTACCATACCTGCATGTATGCTGTAACCCATGCCTACGCCGCCACCATGATGTAATGACACCCAACTGGCGCCACCGGCAGTATTAACAAGTGCATTGAGTATTGGCCAATCAGCAACAGCATCACTGCCATCAAGCATGGCTTCGGTCTCCCGGTTAGGAGATGCAACAGAGCCGGTATCTAAATGATCTCTGCCAATTACAATCGGTGCTTTCACTTTTCCTGTTCGTACCAATTCATTAAATGCAAGCCCGGCTTTTTCTCTATCGCCCTGTCCTATCCAGCAAATGCGTGCAGGCAATCCCTGGAAGGCAATTTTTTCCTGGGCCAGTTTAAACCAACGCATCAGGCTTGCATTATCGGCAAAGAGTTCCATCATAACTTTATCCGTTACGGCAATATCTTCCGCATCGCCGCTGAGTGCAGCCCAACGGAACGGGCCTTTACCTTCGCAGAAAAGCGGACGTATGTAAGTGGGGACAAAGCCGGGGAAGAGAACAGCACCACCGCCTCCGCTAGCTAGCGGAGGAACCTTGGACTCAGATAATTTTTGTTTGTTTTTTTCTTCGTACTCTAATGCTCTTGCACGGATATTATTTCCATAATCAAAAGTGATGGCACCTTTACTTTGCAGATCAAGCATAAGCCT
>JANMWP010000659.1:0-1747 GCA_031394065.1 Chitinophagaceae bacterium | reverse complement strand
CGTTCATAAAATGTTTTGTCTTTATTTTTTCTTTCAGCAAACCCTTAATGTCTTTAAAAAGTTTCTGCATTTCCTCTTCATTTAACCCATCATAAATACCTCGTACCCTGCGTTGATTATCGACCAGAGCAAATAACTGAGTATGTATAAACTGATCGGCTATAGTTTGTGATGAATCTGGTTTATTATTATCAATCTTATAACTCTGGCGTGCCATTTTGTAAAGCGATACTTTATCGCCGGTTAAGAAATTCCAGTTTGTATTTTCACTTTTGACTTTTGCATTTTGACTTGCGGTATCGTATTCAATTATATAAGACCCATCTTCGTGCTTTTTTAATTTACCGTTAATCATTTTTGCTTCGTATGTTTTAAGCAAAGGAACCGAATCTGTTTCGGGCATACAGGTATGCGACAGAATTAAAAAATTTGGTTCGTCTTTATACATATCATATACCCGGCGCATATTGGCGTTCATCTTTGGGCAAATGCCTTTGCAGGTAGTAAAAAAATATTCGGCTACATATACTTTACCTTCTACGTTATTTTCTGTTATCGTTTTTCCATCCTGGTTTATGAAAGAAAAATTTTCAACATCGGCATTAATAACCGGTAATAAAGATTTAGAAAGATCTTCATCCTTATAAACAAAATATAAAAAAGCCACAATCAGTACCACAAAAAAAGTACTGTAAAACAAGATCCGTTTCCCCATATCAAAACATTTTTTACAAATTTACAACCCTTTGTGGGTTTTAGATTTACGATAGCCGATTTTAGATTTAATCCACGGAATAATATTTGCAACATTATTGCAAATAACTTATCTTTGCCGACAGCCTTATTATGAATATTAAATTAAACTGGGACACACTTGGCATTGGCACATCTATACTCTGTGCCATACATTGTGCTTTATTGCCAGTGCTCATGAGTACACTTCCGGTATTTGGTATCAATATCATTCATAATTTATTTTTTGAATGGGGGATGATTGCCCTGGCATTTTTGGTGGGTTCTTATTCTCTGTTTCATGGCTATATAAAACATCACCGTTCTTTTAAACCGGTTTTAATTTTCAGTTTCGGATTTATCTTTCTTGTATTAAAACAATTCTCTCATCAGTACAATATTCTTTTTTTAATTTTTGCTGTTTTATGTATCATTAGCGCACATTTTTACAATTACCGGCTTTGCCACCGCAGCAAGTGCGCTTCTCCACATCATAAGCATTAGCCCCCAACCCCTGAAGGGGAGTTCTGCAGAAATCATTAACTTAGATGAAAATCTTAAATAATGAAAAAAATTATTTATTTACTCTTACTGACTTTTGCTTCGGCAAATACAATATCTGCCCAAACAAAAGATGAACAAACCATCCGCACGCTTATTGAAGAGCAGCGCCTGGCCTGGAATACGGGAGATAAGGAAAAATTTATGCAAACTTACTGGCAAAACGATTCGCTGATGTTTATAGGTAAAAGCGGCGTTACTTATGGCTGGCAAAATACACTGGATAATTATAAAAGAGGATATCCGGATACGGCTGCTATGGGCAAATTAAAATTTGATATCCTGGAAGTAAAAAGATTATCGGTAATGTATTTTTTTGTGGTTGGTAAGTGGCATTTAACCCGAAGTATTGGCGATGTTGGCGGACATTTTACCTTGTTATTTAAGAAAGTAAAAAACAAATGGGTTATTGTGGCAGACCACAGCAGTTAGGTTAAAGACTTAGTCATTGGTC
>JANMWP010000637.1:0-1606 GCA_031394065.1 Chitinophagaceae bacterium | reverse complement strand
GATTTTGAATAAGCCGGGGGATATACAGCAATATAACTGGATTTATAAAATGTTAACTCTGGCTGAACCTGAAAGCCTATATAGAGTTTGTCTTTTTTTTGGGCATTTGCCAAAGCAGGAAAAGCTGACAAAGCAAAAATTAGAAATAGTTTCATAAAACAGATTTTGGTTATGGACAACGCTGCTTATGCTTAAATATACAACGGAGTTTATTAGAAAGCAAGCTTTGAAACTTAGCCTGTTTTCTTTATCCATTTTCTATATCTATTATAAGCCGGCTTTTCTATCAGCAGGTATAAGACAATGGCAATAAGCCACAGTACAATAAAATTACGATCCGGTAATAAAAACAACTCCTTTACTTTAATATTTACATAGCTGATATGGATAAGATAAAAAGCATAGGATGCATTGCCCAATAAAACCAACACTTTGGATGCGAAGAATTTTTGAAGCCAGGTTTGCTCATAAATTAGTCCTGCCAATGCAATGGCTACAAAAAAGGGCAATACCAAAAGTTGTAAAATCATTCCACCAGGCTGGTCAGAGCCCTGCGTAAAAGCATTGGGTTGAAAAAGCCCGATGCAATAAACTGTGATGAAAATACCTGCAAAACCAATGATGGTTTTAAAGCGAAAATTTTCGATAAACTTTGTTTTATGATTACGGATATAATACGCCAACATCATGCCTGCGGTAAATTCCATACATCTGCCAGCGAAAGTACCGGTTGCAATAAAATGTAAAGGATATAGCCAACGATTTGGGTTTCCATTTACATAGTGCCAGTAAGTACCAACAGACCATGTGCCTAAAAACAGCAAAGCAAGAAAACCAAGTAAATAAAGCAAATGTTTTTTTTGTAGCAGACAAAGCAGGGGAGCAAGTACATAAAACATCATTTCAATGTTGAGCGACCAGACCTGGCTAATAGCATCCAGGTTGTGTTTATCGGAGAAGTCATGAAAGAGTGAATAGGTAAGCCAGGAGAATTGCATTTTGCCAAAAGCAGGATCAAGATAATAGGCAGTAAGTATAAGCCAGTACAATGGCATGATGCGTACAAAACGGATTGAAAAATATTTGGCATAACTTTTTGCAGACCGTAAAGGTTCTTCAGCATAGGTATAAGCAATGAGAAAGCCGCTTAAAACAAAAAACAGCGATACGCCGATATGAAATTCATTCAGTAACCGCAACAGTTCGGGATGCACAGCATCACGCCAGTACTTACGATTGTGATACAGGAACACCATACATGCTGCCAAACAACGAAAGCCGGTGAGTGAATTAAAACGAAGCGAATTTTTTGAATTCATCAATTGAAAATAAGAAATACTGGGTAAGATTAATTGATGAATTTTAATATTAGAAGGAAAATAAAACTTTACCCAATTGCATTGCTGGTTGAGATGCGAAAGAGTGAGTATTTTAATCTTTCGGTAAACAATGCTATTAAAAAACAAGCTTCAAAACCGGCTCTGGATCTTTCTCTTTTATTTTATTGAATTTGATTACATACAAAATCATTTCTTTAATATAGGAATAGACTTTATTTTTCCTGTAGTCATAATACCAGTCCTGCACCAGTTGTACATCGGTAAAC
>JANMWP010000588.1:0-2458 GCA_031394065.1 Chitinophagaceae bacterium | reverse complement strand
ATGTATAAAGAGAATTCCGGCAAATACAGTTATGTGCTGGATAAGAAAGCGGTGAATGTTTTTGGCGACATCGTGATTGCAATGTATGATGTTACGCATACCTGGACTAATGAGAAAAATGAATCGGTGCAAAAACCAATCGCCAAAATAATTCATACCTGGAAAAAGACTGACAAAGGCTGGCTAATCATTGGTGGTATGGGTGCAAATAAATAACCTGTAATCAACAAATAGAATATGAGCGACGAAAAGACATAGCGGTAGCAGCCATCATTAAAGTTTGGGACCCAATACGAAACGATTCACGGTATAAAGAATTACTAAATAAAATGCCTTTTGGTAGGTGATAATTGTAAAACAAGAGTTCGTAAAAAACAGCAAGTAAAATAAAACTTAAATGAAAAAAACAATCCTCGTATTAATAGTTCTAATCAACATAATTTCTTTCAATCTTTTTGCACAAAAAACAAAAGATAAAACCATAAAAGCTCCGCAAAAATCATCATTAACATCTTATGAAAAATACATTGATGACAATAATGATGTACACTTAAAAGAATTTATGGAGTTGGTTTCAATACCAAGTATTTCTTCTATTCCGGCAAACAAACCCGATATTGACAAAGCTGCAGCATGGATAGTAATTAAATTAAAAGCTATTGGAATAACAACAGCACAAACAATACCCACTGTTGGAAACCCAGTGGTTTATGGCAGTTGGGACAAAGCACCAGGCAAACCCACCGTTTTAATTTATGCCCATTACGATGTGCAACCTGTAAAGGAATCGGAATGGGACATTTCACCTTTTGCACCAAAGGTAATGGATGGAAAAATATTTGGTCGTGGAGCAAGCGATGATAAAAGTGGTGTGATGATAACTATTTGGGCAGTTGAAGCCATGTTGCGTACAGATGGCAAATTGCCAGTTAACGTAAAATTTATTTTTGATGGCGAAGAAGAAAAAGGGAGCCCGAGTTTTAAAAGCTTTCTCGACAAGAACAAAGAATTATTAAAAGCAGATTTTGCCTTGAATGCCGATGGTAGTCAATACAGCGAAACTACACCGTCAATTTTGATGAGTTTACGAGGTGCAGCCATTTTAGAGTTTAATGTAAAAACAGCTAATACTGATGCACATTCAGGACAATTTGGAGGCAAAACTCCCAATGCAGCAGTGGCACTATCACAAATTATTTCTTCATTTTATACCAAAGAAGGAAACGTAGCTGTGGAGGGATTTTATGATAAAGTACTGCCAGCCACTTTACAACAAAAAGAAATGATGAAAAAGGTGCCTTATGATGCTTCAAAAGATATGAAAGTGTTAGGCACAACAGCAGAAACAGGCGACACAACTTTTTCGCCATTGGAACGAATTTGGTATCGTCCTACACTTGAAATAATTGGTATGCAAAGTGGTTATACAGCAGCAGAAGGACATTCAAATATTATTCCCGGTAATGCCATGGCAAGAATTACCTGCAGGTTAGTAAACAATCAGGCGGGGAAAGAAATTATAGATTTGATTGTGAAGCACATCAACAAAAACCTTCCTGTTGGTGCAACTGTGACTTATAAATTTAGTAATGGTTATACAAGGCCTATGAAATTCCCTGCTGATACAAAAGCGTATAATTATGTATCTGATGCTTTATTTAAAATATACGGTAATCAACCATTGCAAATTGGGCATGGAGGAAGCATTGGGCCATTGATAGATATCAAAGAAACTTTAGGGATTTATGCTTACTCATTAGGACTGCAGCAGGCAGATGAAAAAAAGCATGCCGCCAATGAGTTTTTCAGGCTTTCAAGCATGCGCAAAGGACAATTGATTTATTGCTACTACTTGCAACATGTAGCTGACGAAGAAAGTAAATAGAAAAATAAATAAAAATATGCACCACTCAAAAAAAATACAATTCGCAATTTGTTCTATTTGTATATGCATTACAATATCATCCACTGCACAATCCATTCTTCCACCAGTTATTGAATGGCATGGTAAAAGTGAAGCCTTAATTGCCAAAGCAAATAATCCCTGGATAACAGCAACTGAAAAATCAGGCTTTGTAACTACACCCGGTTATAAAGAAACTATGGCCTGGGTTAAAAAATTAGCAGATGCGTCACCGCTGTTAACCATGGTCTCCATTGGTAAAAGTGTAGAAGGGCGTGATATATTTATGATCATTGCTTCCACCGAAAAAAACATAACATCAGCAGCATTAAAAAAATCTACCAAACCGCTTTTACTTGCGCAGGCGGGTATTCACTCCGGCGAAATAGATGGCAAGGATGCAGGCATGATGCTGCTGCGTGATATTGCTTTTGGCAATAAACAATCATTATTGGATAAGGTGAATTTTTTATTCATCCCAATTTTGAGTGTGGATGCACATGAGCGTTCATCGCCCTACAACCGGCCCAACCAGCGTGGCCCACAGAATATGGG
>JANMWP010000576.1:0-5612 GCA_031394065.1 Chitinophagaceae bacterium | reverse complement strand
TCTACAGCAAAGCAAAACCTTATAGGTTTTGTGGAAGGCATCCAAATTCAAAACGCTATAAGGTTCCCATCGCACAAAATCCTGACGACAAACCTTATAGGTTTTACAAAACTAATTCTCTTTTACAATACTGCTTGCACCACTGCTGTGCTTTTCTTTAATTACGCCATTGCCTTTATACTTAATATCGCTGGCACCACTTGCAGAAGCCGTTAATTCAGTATTGATAGTAATATGCACATCCGATGCGCCGGAAACATTGGCATTACAAATATCCGTAACCAGCTCATAAGCCTTCACATCGCTGGCACCACTGCTTTTAATATTAACTGAATTTGCTGTGCCCGAAATTTTTGCATCCGAAGCGCCACTGAGGTTGATATCCAGTGTATTTACTTTTACATTTCCTGTAAAGTCGCATGCGCCCGACATGTGTAACACCAATGTTGTTGTTGCAATGCTTCCTGCCACAAAAACATCGCAGGCTCCCGAAGCATCCAGTTTTTTCAGATCGGTAAATGATACATACACCCGCAGTTTATGGTCTTTTTTCATCCAGCCTTTTTCGCCTTCGTAAAATATCCTTAGTGTGCCGTTTTCAATAACCGTTTTAATGCCTTCTTTATAATTTTCACTTGAAGCACTTACCGCAACCGCCATTTTATCTGATTGAGATAAATACAAATCTATCCCGCCAGATACTTTTATGGTTTCAAATTGCCCGCTTACATCTCTTACAGATGCATTGGGATCAACTACGATATCGTTTTGTGCATTTGCAATTAACATAGCAAAAATCAACACAAGAATTAAAGAGATTTTTTTCATACTGTTCGTATTTGAAAATTATATTTTTTTAACAGCACCGCCGCTGCTGGTTTTTATATCCCTGATAAGGCCCGTGCCTTTGTATTGAATATCGCCCCCACTGCTGGCTTTGGCTGTAAGTTCTTTGTTAATGGTAACATGTATGGCTGCGCCGCTGCTTGCCGATGCATCACAAAAGTCAACCGCAAAATCGTATCCTTTAAAATCAGCTCCACTGCTCACATTTACAGTTAATTTACCGGCACTGCCGGTTACTTTCATTCCGGCTCCGCTGTTCAGTTCAGCAGCAAGTTCTTCTACATTGAAGGCTCCTGTAAACTCAGCACCGCTGCTTACCTGCATATCTAACTTGCTGACTTTTATGCTGCCATTTACCGACACATCTGAACCGGCAGAAACATGTAGTTTTTCCAATGTTTTAAAAGATACATAGGCTTTCAGCTTTGTCTTGCCGCTTGATTTCCAGGTAATGCCTTTGTTGTCATAATAAATTTTCAACGTGCCGTTTACAACTTCCGTTATTAAACGGTCCAGGTATTTTTGATCTGATGCACTTACTGCAATAGATTCTTCATTTCCCTGGGTAAGATACAGTTGAATACCGCTTGAAACAGATATGCCGGTATAACTGCCGCTTACAGTGCGTGTTACTGCATTTGCATCGTTAATTACTTTGGTTTCCTGTGCCACTGCAGACAGGGAGATCATTGAAACAAACAGGAATAATAATTTTTTCATCTTTATTGATTTATAATTTTAAAAAAGACGAAACGATCAAATCAAAGCAATCATATAAAAATACGATTGCTTTGATGAATCAGTTTCGTGGCTATACTTATTCAATTATACGTACGCCAAACAGCTTTTGTTACACAATCTTTAAAATTTTATCCAAAACTATCCTAACTTCGTGTTTTAAAGCTCTTTTAACCGTTTGAATTTCCGGGGTGCTTTTGTCGAAAGACAAAGGCTGAGATAATACCCGATAACCTGCACAGGATAATGCCTGCGAAGGGAGAAATAAAGCCCCTCCTAACCTCCCCGAGGGGGAGGAATTATCTTAGCGATGCTCCCGGATGTTCAGCTCAATTTTTTATGATGAAGAAGTTAATTTTAAGTACCGTATTGTGTACGGGTGGTTTTATTTTATTTGCACAAAAAGAAAATAAATTTAATGATACCGCTTATTTGCAGCCGGTAGAAGTATTGGCTGTAAGGGCTGCTGAAAAAGCACCTTTCGCAAAAACAGATCTTACCAAAAAAGAAATTGAAAAAAATAACCTGGGACAGGATCTTCCGTTCTTGCTGAACCAAACCCTATCGGTAGTGGTTAATTCAGATGCAGGCAATGGCGTAGGCTACACCGGCATACGCATACGTGGCACAGATGCAGCCCGTATTAATGTTACCCTCAATGGTATACCGTATAATGATGCAGAAAGCCAGGGAACATATTTTGTTGACCTACCCGATTTTTCTTCTTCGGCAAACAGTATACAGGTGCAGCGTGGCGTTGGTACTTCAACAAACGGTGCAGGATCTTTTGGCGGCACTATCAATATTGCAACCAATGAGCTGAACAAAGAATTTTATGCATCCACAAACAACAGTTTTGGATCCTTTAATACTTTAAAAAACAATATTCAGTTCGGAAGCGGTTTACTTGGCAAACATTTTACGGTTGATGGAAGGGTTAGCCGCATCAGCAGCAACGGGTATATTGACCGTGCAAAATCAAACCTGCAATCTTTTTACGGAACTGCCGCATTTGTAAATGAAAAAAAATCCCTGCGGTTGAATGTATTTTCGGGCAAAGAAAAAACTTACCAGGCATGGAACGGCGTGGCAGAATATTTATTGGCAACCGGCCGTACCAATAACCCAAGTGGCACCGAAAAGCCCGGTGAACCGTACGATAACGAAACGGACAACTATACCCAAACACATTACCAGCTTTTTTATAACCACAAGTTCAACAGTTTTTGGAAAGGAAATATTGCTGCCTTTTTAACAAGGGGTAAAGGTTATTACGAACAGTATAAAGCCAATAAAAAACTGGCCGACTATGGTTTACCAAATTATTTTGATGGGGTAAATACCATTAAAAGAACCGACCTGGTACGAAGGCTTTGGCTTGATAATTATTTTTATGGAACTATTTTTTCTTTGCAGTATCAAAAAAATAAAACACAGTTTATTTTTGGTGGCGGTTACAATGCGTACGATGGCAAACATTATGGCGAAATAAAATGGGCAGCCGTGCAGGCCGCCGTACCACTCAATTATCGCTGGTATAATTTAACAGCTTACAAAAAAGATTTTTCGGTTTACAGCAAATGGATACAACAGTTGAACAGCCATTGGCAGGGTTTTGTTGATGTACAGTTTAGAAATATTGATTACAAAATTCATGGCTTCCGCGATAATCCTGCTTTAGAAATAAAGGAGAATTATTCATTTATGAATCCGAAATTTGGCATAACCTGGTCCAATAAAAACTGGAAAGCTTATCTCTCTTATGCACTTGCCGGTAAAGAACCCAACCGCGATGATTTTGAGGCCGGTAACACCCAGCAACCAAAAGCAGAACGGTTGCATGATGTAGAACTGGGAGTTGAAAAAAATACCACAACTTATTCCTTTGGAGCAAACCTGTATTACATGTATTATCAAAACCAGTTGGTTTTAACCGGAAAAATAAATGATGTTGGTGCTTATAGCAGAACCAATATACCGGTGAGTTACCGCATGGGTATTGAATTGCAGGGTAAAACAAAAATTACCAACTGGATGAACCTGGCCGCCAACATTACCTTCAGCGAAAATAAAATGAAAAATTTTACAGAGTACCTGGATGATTATGATAATGGAGGGCAACAAACAAAATTTTATAACAAACCAACTATTTCTTTTTCGCCTGCGGTAATTGCCGGTGGCAGTATCAATTTTATACCTGTTAAAAATGGAGAAATTAATTTGATGAGCAAATATGTTGGCAGACAGTATTTAGATAATACTGCACAAAAATCAAGAAGTTTAAATCCATATTATCTGCAGGATATCAGGTTAAGCTATTCTTTGCAAAGCAAAATATTTAAGGCAACCGATTTTATTGTACAGCTTAACAATGTGTTTAATAAAAAATACGAGCCCAATGGTTACAGCTTCAGTTATATTTATGGTGGCAGTTTAACTACAGAGAATTTTTATTTTCCGATGGCTGGGTTTAATTTTATGGTGGGAGTGAATGTGAGGTTTTAGAACAGCTGCAAGGGAAATACAAGCTACAAGGGAGAAGCATGCTAAAGCAAAAGTTTTTCAACCATAATATTTGCCCCCTTGTAGCTATTCCCCTTGCAGCTTGTGTTTTATTTATATTTTTCCTGCCACCCCAACATACCCCCTACCAGGTTTTTTACATTGGTAAAACCAAATGTTTGTAGCATGAGGGTAGCCTGCATGCTGCGTTGGCCACTACGGCAATAACAGATAACTTCTTCATTTTTCAGCTCATCAATATCTTCTGTCTGCATCGTTTGTATTTTACCCAATGGCACCAGAGTACCGCCAATATTGAATTCTGCATGTTCAGCAGGTTCACGCACATCTACTAAGTGCAGTTCTTCGCCGGCATCCTGGCGTGCTTTTATTTCTTCAGCAGTAATTGTTATCATGGTATTTATTCTTTTTTCTTTGGCAGGTTATCTTTTTTCTTTGACAAAGAATCAACAGGGTTTTTCATTTCCTGCGATAACCAGATATCCATTAATTGTCCCGATCGGATATAGATCAGCATTTGGTCAACATCAAATCTTTCGGGCCTTTGCCTGATTATAAAAGCCGAGGCGGTATCTGTAATCGGCCCATCTGCCATAATACCTCCAAGACTTATTCCGTTTTCATCCAAAATTGCTTTTGCATCGGCAAAAGACATTCCGGTTAAAGTTGGAACCGGCATTATTTTATTTTCCAGCCCCCCGGCAATTACCAGATCTATGCGGCTGCCCCATTGAATTTTTGTTTTTTCCGGAATACGAACGCCGTTATTCAGCTGCTCTAATACAGATCCCAATGCAAAATCGGTACGGAAAGTTGTATCGCCAAGTCTTAAATGATTGCGTTCAAGCATCCTTATAGCAAAGGCAAGATTTTGCCCTTCCAGTTTAGGCATATCCAGCATGGGCGGCACATACCGGTTCACCGTAATAAAAACAGTACGGTTTACTTTTACTGTAGCATTGGGATCAGGTAATTGTTTTAAAACCACACCCCTGCCGGCAGTATCTGTAAAAACTGAATCCTGTATATAAACGTCAAAGCCCTGTTTTTCCAGTAAGGCAATGGCTTCTTTTGTTTTCATGCCGGTAACAGCCGGTACTTTTAAATACTCGCCATGCCTGGTTAAACAACCCAACATTTTTAAAACCAAAAATAAAAACAGCAATGCAATAACAATTGCTGTTACAAGATTTACCCAAAAAGGCTTATTGGTAATGAATTTAAACACGCTGTTAATTTAATATTTTTATTTGTTACAGGTTTATTTTTTACAAAGAGTAGTGAATCAATTTAAAATCTTCGTTAACAATTTTACTGTCAGTCTGAGCTTGTCGAAGACGGGTTAGCTCAATATAGCCCCAGTTTCGACAAGCTCAACCTGACAGCTTTTCAAATTCATTCACTTCTTATTACTTATCAAAGCACTCTTCCAGTAAAGCGGTATAAAACTGTTTTAAAGTCCAGCCCATGGCAACAACCTGCTGTGGCACCAGGCTGGCTTCGCT
>JANMWP010000565.1:0-4960 GCA_031394065.1 Chitinophagaceae bacterium | reverse complement strand
GCAACACCCATAAAAATTGAATTGGTTTACGGCGATTATAAAACGGCATCGCTTGATGAAAGTTATTTTGGCGCCATTGTACAATATCCCAACAGTGTTGGGGCTGTTGAAGATTACCGTGATTTTATAAATAAAGTTCATACTGTAAATGGCTATGTGGTGATGGCAACCGATTTGCTGGCGCTTACTTTATTAACGCCTCCCGGCGAATTGGGTGCTGATGTGGCTGTTGGCTCTGCACAACGGTTTGGAGTGCCGTTGGGCTATGGCGGGCCACATGCTGCGTTCTTTGCTACTAAGGATGAATTTAAACGCGGCATACCGGGCCGCATTATTGGCATTAGCATTGATGCACAAAACAACCGTGCATTACGTATGGCTTTGCAAACAAGAGAGCAACATATAAAAAGAGAAAAAGCAACTTCCAATATTTGTACTGCCCAGGCTTTGCTGGCTAACATGGCGGCTATGTATGCTGTTTATCATGGACCGGTTGGGTTGAAAAAAATTGCACAACGCATTCATGTTTTAACTTCAGCAATTGCCAGAGGTTTACAAAGTGTTGGTATAAAAGTTCTGACGCAGCATTTCTTTGATACAATAACTTTTGAAGTTGCTGATATCAATGCTTTTAAAAAAGCGGCAGAAAAAAATAAGGCTAATTTTCACTATAACTCAAATAGCACAGTTACCATGAGTATTGATGAAGTGGCAAGTAATTATATTGGCGAAACAGAAAAAAACCTGGTTGCCATTTTTAAAGCAGTTACATCAAAAACATTTGCGCTATCTTTTGATGAGGCCGATGCTTTGTTTGGTAAAAGAACTTCTGCCTATTTAACACACCCGGTTTTTAATACGCACCACAGCGAAAGTGAAATGATGCGCTATATCAAATCGCTTGAGAATAAAGATCTGAGTTTAAATACATCGATGATCAGCCTGGGAAGTTGTACCATGAAGCTGAATGCAGCAACTGAATTAATACCCGTTAGCTGGCCTGAGTTCAGTTCAATTCATCCTTTTGCGCCTGCATCGCAAACAAAAGGATACCAGTATATGATTGCGAAACTGGAAGATTATTTATGTAAGATAACCGGCTTTACAGCATGCTCGCTGCAGCCCAATAGTGGTGCCCAGGGCGAGTATACCGGTCTGCTTTCCATAAGGGCTTATCATCAATCAAGAAATGAAAGCCACAGAAATATTGTATTGATTCCAATATCTGCTCATGGCACAAACCCGGCCAGTGCTATAATGGCGGGTATGAAAGTGGTGGTGGTTAAGAGCAATGAAAACGGATACATAGATGTTGATGACCTGAAATTAAAAGCAGAAGAACACAGGGATAACCTGGCCGCCTTTATGGTTACTTACCCAAGTACCTATGGCGTTTTTGAAGAAGGAATAAAAAAGATCTGCAAACTGATACATGATAACGGCGGATTGGTTTATATGGATGGTGCCAATATGAATGCACAGGTTGGATTGACCAGTCCGGGTATGATTGGTGCAGATGTTTGCCATTTAAACCTGCATAAAACTTTTGCCATACCGCATGGTGGTGGTGGACCGGGTGTTGGGCCAATTTGTGTAAACAATAAGTTGAAGCCTTTTTTACCGGGGCATAATGTAAACGATACCTTAAAATCTACAGTGCATAATATCCCTGCGGTAAGCGCTGCACCTTATGGAAGTGCAAGTATTCTGCTGATCAGCTATGCATATATAAAAATGCTGGGAGTTGATGGCGTAAAAAAATCAACAGAGTTTGCCATTCTTAATGCCAATTACATGAAAGCAAAACTGGAAAAATTTTATGCCATCTTATATACCGGTGCCAATGGATATTGTGCACATGAATTTATTGTTGACTTACGTCCGTTTAAAAATACCTGTGGTATTGAGGCTGAGGACATAGCCAAACGATTGATGGATTATGGCTTTCATGCGCCTACCATGAGTTTTCCGGTTCCCGGAACCATTATGATTGAACCAACAGAAAGCGAAGACAAAGGAGAACTGGACCGTTTTTGCGAAGCACTTATCAGTATTTATAACGAAATAAAAGCCATTGAAGAAGGAAAATCTGATAAGGCTGATAATGCACTAAAAAATGCGCCACATACGCAACAGGTTATTTGTGCCGATGACTGGAATCATGCATACAGCAGGCAGGAAGCGGCTTTTCCGCTGGCTTATGTTTCAAAAAATAAATTCTGGCCATCCATTGCACGTATCAACAATACCTTTGGAGACAGAAATTTAATTTGTACCTGTGAGCCAATGGAAAGTTATATGGAAGAGAAGGTTTAAAACTAATGACTTTTTATATATTTGAAAGCCCAATTCAAAATGGATTGGGCTTTCATTTTAAATCACTCTCCCCGCTGCTTTTCTGCTCCGTTAGGAGCAAAAGATTGGTAGAGAAATATTCGCCTTATAATTTAGTGCCGCTAGGCACAATAGTTTTCATAAAGTTGCGTACCCACGGCACGCTAAATCCATTTCTACATAATTATTCTACCAATCTTATGTGCCTACGGCACTATGAACAACTGCCACAGTTTTACTTTACATGATTTTCATTAAATAATAATTGTAATTTCCATCATGCAAAATCAATTCCTGCTTTATGGTGCCAATGGTTATACCGGTAAACTTATCGCTAAACTTTTGGCTACCTATAATTTACAACCAATACTTGCCGGCAGAACGGAAGCAAACATAAAACCGCTTGCAGATGAATTACAACTCCCCTACCGGATTATTGACCTGGATGATGCAGTACAACTGGAAAAAGCTTTATCAGAAATAAAACTGGTATTGCATGCTGCAGGCCCTTATGTGTACACAGCCAAACAAATGATTGAAGCCTGTTTAAAAACCGGCGTTCATTATATTGATATCAACGGCGACATTTCAGTTTTTGAAATGCTGAAAAAATATGATAGCCTTGCAAAAGAAAAAAACATCATGGTTATGCCCGGTGTTGGTTTTGATGTGGTTCCAACAGATTGTGTAGCACTTCAGTTAAAAAATAAAATGCCGGATGCTACTCATTTGAAATTAGCTTTTGCTTCCATTGGCAGAGGATTATCGCACGGTACAGCCATAACCATGGCTGGCAAAATTGGCGAAGGTGGTGCAGTACGGGAAAATGGTAAGATAATAAGAAAGCCATTGGGACAAAAAGGTATGTGGGTGAGTTTTGGTGAGCGGAAATTATTTGTAATGACCATTCCCTGGGGTGATATTTCAACAGCATTTACTACAACCGGTATACCTAATATAGAAACTTATACAGGTATAGCTCCTAAAGTTTACCGGATACTTAAATTGCAATGGGCATTTAACTGGTTGTTGCGAACCAATTTTGTACGTAACATTATCCGGAAAAAAATAAAAGCCAAGCCTGCAGGGCCTTCTGATGAGCAAAGGAAAAATAGCAGCAGCATGGTTTGGGGAGAGGTAAGCAACGCAGCAGGAAAAACATTGAATGCCGCAATCAGTTGCCTTGATGGATACTCACTTACTGCACACAGCAGTTTACTCATCAGCAAAAAAATACTGGAAGGAAACTTTAAACCAGGTTACCAAACACCGGCCGGCTGTTATGGAGAGCATTTGATTATGGAAATACCAAACTCGAAACTAATTTAAATAGTTCATCGGCATTCGGTTGAATTTGTATTATTTAAAGCGTATTTTATACTTCAATTTTAAAATTAATCATCATGAAAAAACAAATGCTGTTTGTATGTATGCTGTGTCTTTCTGCAAGTTTGCTCCATGCTCAAACTGATGCAACTGCAAAGATCAGAAAAGAGGGGCTTGACAATTCTAAAGTAATGGACATCGCTTTCCATCTTACCGATGTAAGTGGTTCAAGACTTACCAATTCGCCGGGATTTTTTAGAGCCGCCAATTGGGCTAAAGAAGAATTAATAAAAATGGGATTGGAAAATGCGGCCATTGAGCCATGGGGCGATTTTGGTACCGGTTGGGAGCAAACCCGTTGCTATGTTGCCATGACATCGCCTTACTATACACCGATAGTAGCCATCCCGAGGGCGTGGACCGGAAGTACGCCCGGAAAAAAAATTATCAGTAGCAATGTAATACTGATAAAAGCAAAAGATTCAGCAGAGTTGTATCAAAATTATTCAGGAAAAATAAAGGATATGATTGTGATGTTTTATTCAAGCGACACACTTCATCCTTCTTTTAATGCAGATGGACAACGTTTTTCAGATGATGAACTGACAAAAATGGCCAATTCAAAACCTGATACTGCACAAAGAAGAGGTGCCAGAAATGTAAGTCCCGAAGCAATGGCAGCAAGAAGACAGCAACAGGCACTTGCCCGCCAGATGAATGGATTTTACAATAAAGAAAAACCAGCCCTGGTATTAAGCATAAATGGAAGAGGGAACGATGGAACCTTATTTGTACAAAACGGAGGCTCGGTTGATAAAGGGGCTGAAAATAATTATGCATGGGTAATGTTATCGAGCGATGATTATTTACGTGTGCAGCGCCTGGTTGATGCCGGTCAGAATGTGCAGATAGAAGCAGATGTTAAAACAAAATTTTACGACAAGGATATCAAGGGATATAATGTAGTTGCTGAAATCCCGGGAACAGATCCTGCATTAAAAGATGAGGTTGTGATGCTAGGCGGCCATCTGGATAGTTGGCAAGGTGCAACCGGTGCAACAGATAATGCAGCGGGTTGTGCAGTGATGATGGAAGTGGTACGTATTTTAAAAACCACCGGACTTCAACCCAAAAGAACCATTCGTATTGCTTTGTGGAGCGGAGAAGAACAGGGATTACATGGTTCACGCAATTATGTAAAAAATCATTTTGCTGATCCTGTTGATATGGTTTTAAAGCCAGACCATGCAAAAGTGTCGGCTTACTATAATTTAGATAATGGTACCGGAAAAATTCGTGG
>JANMWP010000515.1:0-7749 GCA_031394065.1 Chitinophagaceae bacterium | reverse complement strand
CTGTTGTGCAGATCAGCAGGGCAGTAAGTATTTTAAAATATTGTTTCATACAATTTATATTTATAGTGGTTAATTTTTTTAAGGTTAGAATCTTGGTTTTACGGTGTAATCATAACCTCTCCATGGAGCCTGCACATAAGGAAAACCGGCTTTAAAAGTGGTATCGTTTTTAGTTGGGCCTGCTGAAAAACTGAGCACATTAACCAGATTGGTTGTAACCGGGCTTGCATCGCTTTTATAATCATCGTACCATAAACCAATTGCTGCCAAAGCAACACCACCAACTGCCTGCAGTTCAATAGTAGTTACATCATCTTCCAATCTTCTACCATTTGGAAAACCATCCATGTTTGGAATGAACTGAATGTTTGCATTGCCGTTGTAAGCCGCATCTGTAAGGCCAAGCACCGCTGCATTTATAATACCCAGACTGCTGAATTTAGGATCGTTGCGTGGAGTAGGAGGCACGGCCATGTTCAGGCGCAGCATATCTCCCAGAGTTGGTAAAAAATTATTTATAAAAGGTTTACCTGCTGAAAGCGGGCCGCCGGTTTTACCTGTTGCCAACTGGTATGGAGCCAGGTTTGGAACACCGGTATAAAATATAGGTAAGATATCAACAGCTCTTGGGCTCTTATTATCTGGTAATAAGATGGTACCAAAAATTGCATCATCAAGCGCTGTGCCTTTTACTGCAGCAGAACCTTTTAATGCATATAAACCCGGTTTGCCATTTCTGAAATCATAAGCGCCCAGCGAATGGTTCTGAATTCTTAAAGCATTTAAAGATGGAACAGCTCCGCCAAATTGCGAATCATCCATGTATAAAGCCAGCTCAGGATTTGAAAAATAAGCTGCAAACTGCAAATCATTTGCAGGTGTAGTTGCATTCCACTTATCTTTCATTCCTAAAGGAATAATAGCCTCGTTGGTAAGTGGCATACCTAAACGGGAAACCTGCACCCATGGGCCTGAGAAGCCTACTGCACCACCGGCACCAATTGTTTTAATTTGCTGCCTGCTTGCACTTGCCCAAACACCAATTACAAAATCGCCATCTAAAATACTGGTTGCCTGCGCTGCAGTTTTACCATCTTTCTGTAACAGATTAATAGGAATTTTTAAAGCGATGCTATGTACATTGTAGCGAGATAAACCATCTTTGGTTGGATTGGTTGTATTGCCTTCCGGACGGAAATTACCTACATCAAATGCACCGGCCAAATCAACAAAGAAAGGATCATCTACCGGGCCACAAAAAACTTTTTCGCCATTGGCAGATGTTGCAATTGCTGCAGTAATCAATGCATCGTAATTAGCAACACCTAAGCCAACCGGGCTGCTTTGAATTGAGCGTGGCCCAATATTAGCCGGCGGCACAACACCGTTTGTAACAACAGTTGTAAAGGCACCACCGTTTACACTTTTTTCACAGAGGTAGGTTGTTTTTATGTTTTGTGCACCCAGCCGAATGTTGAAAAACGTTGTAGGATCCTGGTTTACCTGCGAAAAGGTGAACCTGTACAGGATATCATCATTTGCAGTTGTTGTTTTGTTTTTGATGTGAATTTCGTAACGGATGTTTGTGCCGAATGTATAATAGTTAGGGCCACCTTCGGGCAACTCAAACGGAATATAATTGGCAATAATAGTAATGGTATTCGGATCATCCGGACTTCGGAAAGCATATACGTCTGTATTATCACACAGGGGATCGTTGGAGATTAACGGAGCTTCCCGGTGACTTGAAGCATTGGTTACCAGGCTGCCGGTAAGCAAGGCCAGCATCAGTATCAGTTGCTTTGTTTTAATAATTGTTCTTTTCATTATTGTAAATTTTAGGTTATTTTATTTAGATGCTGTTGCGTTGTTGAAATTAAATAACAGGGAAAGCCTGAATGTATTTTTCAGCGCATTGTCATTTGTATTATTACCGGTTGGTACCAGGTAAGAGAAATTAATACCGGCAACCTTATATTCCAAACCGGCACCTACCGTAAAATAATTACGGTTTCCTTTCAGTTTGTTTTCGGTAAAATATCCGGTACGCAGGCTGAATAATTCTTTGTACATATATTCTGCACCAAAACCAAGTTGAAATTCTTTTATCTCTTCGCTGCCACCGCCTGGCGCATCGCCAAAAGAACTGAACCAGCTTCCAACAACACCTTTGCTGTTATAGTCCGCTACTTTTTGTGTGTTGGTTGGGTCTGGCGGTGTTGGTACCAATAATTTATTGATATCCAGCGCAAATGAAATTTTATTATCGCCGTTTATTTTTTTGTTATAAGCTGCACCCAGGGCAAGGTTTGCAGGAATGTAGGAAGATTCGCCGCCATAATTAAGCTTACTGCCAAGGTTGGTAAATGCAACACCAAAATTCCATGCTTTTTTTGTGTAAAACCACGACAGATCGGCAGCGACAGCATTGCCCGACTTGTAATTGCTGTTTACCGAATTATTGGCCAGTTTGCTATGTATATAGCGAATGTTAAGGCCAATACCGCTTTTGTTTGAAAGCTTACGTGAGTAACCGGCTTCAATGGCAAGGTCACTGGGTTTAAATGAACTTACTTCCTGGCCAAGGGCATCGGTAAAGGTGAAAGTTCCCTGGTTAAAGTTGCGAAAGCCAAGGCTGATGGCCTGCTTGTCATCCAGTTTGTAAAAACCGGCGAAAGAGATCTGGTTGATGTTTTTAAGATCAAGTTCGCTCAGCCATGGTGTGTACGTAAGGCCAATGCCGTACTTGTTTTCGTTAAAAACTGTTTTACCGCCGTTGTAAAACATGGAGTTGGCATCTGGATTTGTTGCAACGCCAACATCACCCATAGCGGCAGTTCTGGCATCGGCTGCCAGCCTCAAAAAAGGAACTGCGGTGGTTATGAGGTTTTCTTTTCCGGATTGGGCCTGTAATGTTTCGGCAAACATCAACAGCAAAACGGGGATGATTAATCTGGCTAATTTTAAATTCATGTTTTTAAAGTTTTTATTTTTTGAGAAAAAGAAACAGGTTGTCTTGTGGTTACATACGTGCAATTCTGTTAAATGGATTTAACGTTTCTTAATTTTTACTTTAAATAATTATGATGGAATGAAAATGCAGTTATTTTTATCTATAAATTTGAGGCTAAATATTAATGACTATGGCTTATTGGTTAGTAAAATCCGAACCCTCGGTTTACAACTGGGATACTTTGGTAAAAGACAAACAAACCTGTTGGAGCGGTGTACGTAATTATGCAGCTCGTATTAACCTGAGGGCAATGAAAAAAGGTGATGAAGTATTTTACTACCACAGTAACGAAGGTGTTGAAATTGTAGGTATTGCCAAAGTTGTAAAAGAAGCCTACCCCGATCCAACTACGGATGATGACAGATGGGTGGCTGTGGATATTAAGGCACATAAAAAATTAAAAAAGCCGGTAAGCCTTAATCAATTAAAAGCCGATGGCCGTTTTGCTAATATGGATTTGGTAAGATTGGGAAGGCTGAGTGTGGGAACAGTAAAACCGGAAGAGTGGGAGCAAATCATGAAACTTGCAACCCCCTAACCCCCTGAAGGGGGAACTTTGGACTCTGCTATTTCTACTTTCTTATTATTTTGTGACAAAGAAAAATATCGAACAAGGAACAAGGAATATTGAATGATGACCTGAACAGAATTCGACATTCCTTGTTTCTTGTTTCTTGACCCTTGTTTCTTGTTCCTTGTTCATTATTCCCAGGGCTTTCTGTTTCATTTAACATTTAACTGAGGTTACTATTTTTATGCAATTTGTATCAATGAGTATCTAATAACTCTAAACTCATTGTTATGAAAACAAAACTTTTTATTACTGCAATTGTAATTACTTCCTTTTTTATTTCCTGCAACAGGGGCGAAAACAAATCTGAAGCTGTACAAGATTACTCCATTTCTGAATTGAAGATGCAGGAGCCTTCTAAGAGTGGCGACAAAGAAAAGCAGCAGATACCGGTAGGCAGGTTCTCACCGCCTGCAGCTGACTCTACCGGTTCTCCAATGCAAACCACTCCGGTATCAAACCCCGACTGGGATAGTAAGATCATTAAAACAGCAACTGTAAAACTGGAAATTAAAGATTTTAAAAAGTACACTGATTATGTACACAATGCCGTAAAGCAATACGGGGCTTATATTGCAGCGGAAGAACAAAATGTTACCGATGAAAAATCGGAGACCACCATTACCATTAAAGTGCCCGTAGCTCAGTTTGAACCAATGATGAACAAACTACCGGCAGCCGACAGTAAAGTGATGGAGAAAAAAATAAGTACCGAAGATGTTACCGGAGAAGTGGTTGATACAAAATCGAGATTGGAAGCCAAAAAACAAATGCGTTTAAAATACCTGGAGTTTTTAAAACAATCGAAAAATATGGAAGAAGTACTGCAGGTACAAAACGAAATTAACGCCATACAGGAGCAGATAGAATCTGCAGCAGGGCGTGTTGCATTTCTTAGCAACCAATCGGCCATGAGTACGATTAACCTTACATTTTATCAACCAATGGAAGGGTATAAGCCAACTGATGCAGTGCCATCCTTTTTAACAAGGGTAGGCAATGCTTTTAAAACAGGTGCCGGCTGGATTGCAGAATTGTTTGTTGGGCTGGTATCGATATGGCCTTTGCTGTTAATTGTTTTTGCCATTTATTTTGGCTGGAAGAAATTAAGGCCTGCAAAAGTTATTGTACAAAAGTCCTGAGTGTTAAAAAGCTTTCAAACCTGAAGGCTCTTGCCCCTCTCCCTTGGAGAGGGGTTGGGGTGAGGTCACCTGAAAATTACCGTACCCAATTGCTTCGTCAGTTCAATTTCCATTTGCTTAAGGTGCTGGTGTGTTTGTACCAATATCATCTGATCTTCTGCAACAGTTGCTTTTTCAAGGTCACGCTGGTTCTCATCCATCAGCCTTTTTATTTTACGCAGCTTAAGGTAGTTAAGGGTAGAAAACACTTCTTCGGCAAAAAGTTCGTCACGTGTTGCAATATGGCCTTCAAAATGTTCTTTCCAGTTGGGACTTATCTCGTAATTAAAATCCATGATACTTACAACAAGGGCACTCATCTGCAGGTCATCATGGTATAAAAAATTCTTTGCAGTTGGCTCTATGCCTGCATCGTACCATGCTTTGTATGTTTGTAAAATACGAACCAGTTCTTTATTATCAATCAGTTCTTCCAGTTGGTTATCTTCAATCTCCCTAAAAATATATTCGGCTACTTTCATTGCTTCACTTGTCTGTCCGGCAGGGGGTTGCCAGTTTTTTAACCCAAATTCCAGCAGGCTTCTGATCATAGCCTGCTCATGCACTTCATCCTTATTAAAAAGTGCCGTAACATCATTTTCTATTTCCCCGCCTGGTACTGTATCAATTGGTTCATCTGCAAAACGCTGATCTCTTGATAGCCTGGTTTCTTCTTTGTTAACTTTTTCCCGGATGAATTTATTAACCAATGCATGCAATCCGCTTTCTTCAATCTTTAAAATTTCGGAGCATTGCTTTATATAATCCTGCTGTTTGGTAAAATCCTCGGTCTTGTTGATTTTGGAAATCGTTTCGGCTATCTGGTTTACAACAATCGATTTTTTATTACTGTCGTTACCGGCATCTTTTAAAGCAATGCCCAGTTGAAATAAAATAAAATCCTTTTTATTTTCACTTACAAAATTGATAAATTCAGCCGTGCCAACTTTGTTTACATAACTGTCGGGGTCTTCGCCATCGGGTATTAAAACCAGTTTTACATTCAGGCTTTCTTCCAGTGCCAGGTCAAGCCCACGCAGGGCTGCTTTAATACCGGCACTGTCGCCGTCGTAAATAATAGTAAGGTTGTTGGTGTATTTTTTTATCAGCCGCAACTGATCAGGTGTTAAGGAAGTGCCGCCACTTGCCACTACGTTTTCTATCCCGGCCTGGTGCAGGCTTACCACATCAGTATATCCTTCCACCAGTAAACATTCATCGGCTTTATCAATGGCCTGGCGGGCAAAATAGGAGCCATAAAGAATTTTACTTTTTACATAAATTTCATTTTCAGGGCTGTTGATGTATTTAGGAGCTTTATCGTTCTTCTTAATGATACGGGCACCAAAGCCAAGCACTTTTCCGCTTTGGTTGTGAATGGGAAAAATAATCCTGCCCCGGTAATTATCATAAGCATTATCATCCCGTACATTTACCAGCCCGGTTTTTAATAAATATTCCTGGCTGTATTGTGCAGCCAATGCAGCTTTCGTAAACTCATCTCTGGCCTCACTATTATAACCCAGTTGAAATTTGCTGATAATCTCTTCTCTAAAACCACGTTCTTTTAAATAACTCAATGCAATATCCTGTCCTTCCTCAGTATTCAATAATGCATTGGTAAAATATTTTTGGGCAAAATTATTGATGATGTATAAACTATCGGCAACCTGTTGATGCTGTTTATACTCGGGGCTGGTTTCGCTTTCTTCAACTTCTACATTGTATTTTGCGGCCAGCCAGCGCAGGGCTTCTACATAACTGTATTTTTCGGCCTCCATTAAAAAACTGATGCTGTTACCACTGCGGCCACAACCAAAGCATTTATAAATTTCCTTGCTGGGCGAAACAGTGAAGGAAGGTGTTTTTTCATTATGAAACGGGCACAGGCCCAGGTAATTGGCCCCTCTTTTCTTTAGTTTAATAAAAGAGCCAACTATTTCCACAATATCAATGCGGCTTTGTATTTGCTGTATGCTTTCCTGCGATATCAATCTTTTAAATATTGAGGCTGTAATTTACACATGTTTGCGATAACCGCATATTGTTAAACGGGCGCATTCCAAATTGTCGCCAGGGTTGCCAACCTTGATAAAGTTATTTTAAACTTAAAAAACGCTTAAAGAAGGTTGGCAACCCTTTAATGTGGTGCGACAATTTGTAATGCACCCTTGTTAAACTTTAGTAAATAGCCCGCCATATAAAACATTGGCATAATTTATGAAAAATAATCGCAAATTTCATCGGTATCTTAATATCTTTAACACCTAAAAAAATAAAACATGAAGAAATATTTATTACTGGTTCTGTTGTTTATGGGGACGCATTACATGTACAGCCAGGAATTGAAGAATGTATCCGTATACATAGATCTCCGTCAGTTTGACAAGGCCAAAACCGAACTGGATAATTTTATGGCAATTGAAAAGAATGCCAAAAACCCCGAAGCCTGGTATTACAAAGCCTTTATCAGTAATTCACTGGGTAGGGCCGCAAATAAACCGGTTTTAGAGAGCAAAACAATGTATCAGACTGCATTTGCTGCCATAAAAAAATATGCTGAACTGGATCCAAAACAACCCTTGACCATCGAAGAAAAAAACTCTACTATTTTTAACACCTACTATGGTCTTTACGATCTGGGTGTAAAAACCTATTCTGATAAAAATTTTGAGGAATCCTTTAATTGTTTTAAAAATGCTGTGGAAGTGCACGATTATATTTTTGAAAAGAATTTTACAGGCCCAAACAATTTAAAATTTTCGGCACATGATACAGACGCTGTCTGGAACCTGGCTATATTGGCAAATGAATTAAAGAAAAAAGACGAAGCTTTTATTTATTATAAAAAAATTGCTGATGCCGATTTAAGCGAAGAGAAATATGTAACTGCTTATGAAGAAATGATTTTAAAGTATAAAAAAGAAAAGAATGCTGAATTATTTGCCAAATACCTTGCAGCTGCAAAAAAACATTACCCCATA
>JANMWP010000488.1:0-4534 GCA_031394065.1 Chitinophagaceae bacterium | reverse complement strand
CTGGATGAATTTTTGGTTAAATGCCCTTCCTGCGAAGCAGATAACTTTGCCGATATTTTAATTACCAGTAATTACTTTCATATTTATTTTGTCCCCATTTTCCCTTTTGAAAAAGAAGCAAATATGGTTTGCCAAAAATGTGGACTAAAAAGATACGATGTACCTTTTAATAAAAGAACTTTTAAAAACTATGATGAAGTTAAAGGCAAATTCAGGCATCCCTGGTACACTTATTTTTTTGTGGTAGTTATGGCACTGGTAATTTTATTGATTATATTATTTGCAGGATGATAAGCTGCTTTTTATTCATCATTTTTTACAAAATCAGTTTTAAATTTAACCCTGCTCATTTTTTTTATATTAACATTCTGTTGATAAGTAAATTCACAATCTATTAAAAGCATTTCGTTACATTTGGTAAAGAGACAAGTTAGTAAGCAATTGTAATTTTATTGATAACTAACCGCTGCTATGTATGCCCTATCAAATAAGCATGACAAAAACAGTGGCAAAAACTAAAATCCATTGACAGAAACGATCATTAATCTCGAAACCGTAAACCCTATCGAATTCTTTGGCGTAAACAACGGTAAGTTAGACATCTTAAAAAAGAAATTTCCCCTCCTAAAAATTCTCAGTCGTGGCACGCAGGTAAAATTAAGCGGAGCCCCGGAACAAATTGAAGGCGCCAGGGAAAAAATTGACCTGATTCTCAGATATCTTGAAAGAAACGGCCACATGAGTGCCAATTATTTTGAACAGATTTTAGGCGGCGATGATGAACGGGCCGTTGATAATTTCATTGACCGCAATCCAAATGATGTATTGGTATTTGGGCCCAATGGTAAAACGGTAAGGGCCCGTACTGCCAACCAGAAAAGGATGGTGGAAGCCTGCGATAAAAATGATATTCTTTTTGCCATTGGCCCCGCCGGTACCGGAAAAACCTATACAGCCGTGGCTTTGGCGGTTAGAGCATTAAAAAATAAATCGGTTAAAAAAATTATTTTAACCAGGCCCGCAGTTGAGGCTGGTGAAAGCTTGGGTTTTTTACCCGGCGATCTGAAAGAAAAAATAGATCCGTATTTACGCCCGCTGTATGATGCATTGGATGATATGATACCGGCCGATAAACTGGGTTATTACATGAGCACCCGTACCATTGAAATTGCGCCACTTGCCTACATGCGTGGCCGCACACTGGACAATGCCTTTATTATTCTGGATGAAGCACAAAACACCAACGACCTTCAGATAAAAATGTTTTTAACCCGTATTGGTCCCAATGCAAAAGCCATCATCACCGGCGACCCTACACAAATTGATTTGCCTAAAAATCAGCAAAGCGGTTTGTTTAAAGCCACCCGTATTTTAAAAAATGTGGAAGGCATTGCACATATTGAACTGGATGAAGAGGATGTGGTAAGGCACCGCCTGGTTAAGCAGATCATCAAAGCATACAATAAAGATGATGTACGGATTACAGAACAAAAAACATCCGAAACAAAAAAAACAGTTTAGTTCTGAGCTCACTAACCTTAGCTATATACCGGAGGCAGTTTACAACTGCCTCTTTTTATGTCTGTACTTACCGTTAATAACAAAGCTGTTAAAAGGGCGCATTTCAAATTCTCGCCAGGGTTGCCAACCTTGATAGAGTTATTTGAAATTTAAAAAACGCTTAAGGAAGGTTGGCAACCCTTTAATGTGCTGTAACAATTTGGAATGCACCCGTTAAAAATAAATCAGTTGCTGTTTAAGTAAATTAATTTTAGCTTTAAATAAAAAACATGAAAAGAATATTGTTTGCACTGGGGTTTATTATAACTTTTGCGGCCTGTAAAGAAACCGCTGTTCCACCTACAATAGTATTGAACGACATGTTTGCGGCAATGAAAAAAGGTGATATAACCGAAATGAAAAAATACATTACCAAATCAGATGTGGCTTTATTGGAGGCAGCAGAAAAGTTTATGATCAGTGTTGATCCGGAAGGAATAAAAAAAATAAAAGACAGAATGACGGAAGAATTAAAAGTGAATGCCGGTCATATTGAGTATAGTTTAAAAAATGAAAAGATTGATGGCGATCACGCCACAGTAGAAGCCGAGATTATCACTAAAGATACTGCTGCAGTAAACGGAAAAAAAATTACCACTCAAACATTTGAATTGGTTAAGGAAGACAACAGCTGGAAAATTGCGCTCACAAAACCCGGAAATGAAATGTTTAACAGCATGAAGGGCAACAGGGGCGCTCAAAAAGGTGATTTAAAAACCGGTATTGAAAAATTAAAGAACATGGATCCTGATTCTTTAAAAATGCTTATCCGTAAAGGCTTACAGGCTTTAGATTCTATGAAAAAACAAAAGAATAATCCATAGTTTATTAAAAATTGGAAAAATACATTGAAAACTAAAAAATAAAATTAATTTTATACCTGTTCGGGCTGGTCAGCCTGGCTGTTTTAACCTTAAAAAATTAAAGTTTATGAAAAAATTATTAGTTGTCTTGTTTGCCTTTTCGGCCATTTACCTAACCAGTTGTAATAGCGGAGGTGGAGATCCGAAAGCGGTATTAACCAGTTTCTTTGATGCGATGGCCAAAAAAGATATTGCTGCAGCCCGTAAACTGGCTACTGCTGATAGCAAAGCCATGTTTGACCTGATGGAAATGGGTATGAAAATGAAAGACAATACCATGGAAGATTCAACTAATAACCAGTTTGATAAAAGCAAAATGGTAATGGGTGAGCCTAAAATAGAAGGCGACAGAGCAACTGTAAATGTTAAAGAAACCAGGAGTGGCGAAGCAATTGATTTTGTATTAAAGAAAGAAGCCGGAAGCTGGAAAGTTGCCATGGATATGGGTACCATGATGAATATGGGTGCCGAAAAAATGAAAGAAAAGGGCATGACAGAGGATGATATGGGTAAAATGACGGAAGGTTTGAATAAATTAAAAGCCATGAGTGCCGATTCGCTTAAAATGGTAATGGATAAAGGAATGCAGGCGCTGGATTCTTTAAAAAAGGTAATGGATAAACATTAAATTATTTCAATTTTTCTATTAAAGCATTCCGGCTGTTGCCGGGGTGCTTTTTTTGTTTATTAAAAGTTGATTAACTTTAAGTATGATTAAAAAATACCTGGTTCTTATACTGCTTGCTGCTGTTGTTTTCTCCTGCAATACCGAAAAGAAGAAAAACCCTGTTACTGATATTGAAGTAGCTAATGCCTTTATCCGTAATTTGCTGGATAATAATTTTAATGAAGCCGAACTGTACCTGTTAAAAGACGAAACCAATAACCAGCTATTTGATCGTTTTAAAAAACAGTTCAGCCAAAAAGATAAAGCTACTCTTGAAAAATATAAGAATGCAGATATTATAGTAACCAAAACCGGTTACCTGGCCGACAGTATTTTTATTTATGATTACATCAATAGTTACAAACCTGTTGATACAACTACACTAAAACTGGTACGGATAAATAAGAATTGGCTTGTTGATCTGAAATTCACTTTCCCCGGAAATTAATTATCAGCAAATGATCAAAAATTTATTCATAGTTGGCCTGGGTGGTGGTATCGGTTCCATCATCAGGTATGCTGCTTCCCTGCTGATTAATTCAAAATTATTTCCTTATGCTACACTCGCAGTAAATATAACCGGCAGTTTTATCATCGGGCTTGTATTTGCCCTCACTATTAAGGAAGCAGGTTTTTCAAACAACTGGAAATTATTTCTGGCAACCGGTATATGCGGCGGTTTTACAACATTCTCTGCTTTTTCGTTAGAGAATATGGGATTGTTGCAAAACGGAAGAATTGGAATGGCTGGTACCTATATTTTGTTGAGTGTTATTTTGGGAATACTTGCAACTTTTTTGGGATACTGGTTGATAATAAAATTAACTACCTGAATATCGAACAAGGAACAAGGAACAAGGAACAAGGAACAAGGAACTCATAACTCATAACTCAAAACCCCACACATGTTTGTACTACACCCCTGGCACGGCGCACATTACGGAGACAAAGCTCCACAAGTTGTTAATGGCCTCATTGAAATTCCACAAGGTTCACGCACAAAATATGAGATAGATAAAAAAACAGGGCTATTAAAATTAGACCGTATTATTTATTCATCTTTTCACTACCCTATCAACTATGGTTTTATACCGCAAACATTGGGTTTGGATGGCGACCCGCTTGATATTCTGGTAATGTGCAGCGAAAGTATTCAACCGCTTTGCCTGGTGGAAGCAACTGTGATCGGCAATATGCAGATGATTGATACCGGCGTGGCAGACGATAAAATAATCGCAGTAGCATCTAAAGACCCTGGCGTGAATTATATTACCTGTCTGGATGAACTTCCCAAACATTTTATTGCCGTACTCCGTAATTATTTTGAGCAATACAAAGTGTTGGAAAATAAAAAAGTAGAGATAGATGAATTTCAAGGTAAAGAGGCTGCCTATAAAGTAATTGAAGATGCTATTGCCCTTTATAAAACAAGTTTTCCAAAATG
>JANMWP010000461.1:0-1501 GCA_031394065.1 Chitinophagaceae bacterium | reverse complement strand
GGCATTAACAACAGATTGTAACAGCCGTTATGTTTTTGCCGATCCTTATAAAGGCGCCATGATAGCGGTTGCTGAAGCGGCACGTAATATTGTTTGCAGCGGCGGCCAGCCGCTGGGCGTTACCAACTGCTTAAATTTTGGTAACCCGTTCGATCCTGAAGTTTATTATCAATTTGTACATGCAATAAAAGGCATGGGCGAAGCCTGTATAAAATTTGATACGCCCGTAACCGGCGGTAATGTTAGCTTTTACAACCAGGGACCCGATGGGGCTGTGTACCCTACGCCAACCATTGGCATGGTAGGTTTACTGGAAAATGTGCATGATAAAATGACCATGGATTTTAAACAGGAAGATGATGAAATTTATTTGGTAGGTACACAACGTAATGATATCAACTCATCTGAGTATTTACATAAAATTCATGGCGTAGAGTTTTCTCCGTGTCCGTATTTTGATTTGAATGAAGAATTTGAAGTGCAGCATGAAGTAAAAAAAATGATTCATAAAAAACTGGTGAACTCGGCACATGATGTTAGTGAAGGCGGCTTGTTTATTACGTTGATTGAAAGTTGTTTTAACCGCAATCTTGGATTTGAGGCCTCCGTAAATTATGACAATATTCGTACAGATGCGTATTGGATTGGCGAAGCACAAAGCCGAGTGGTAGTTTCAGTTTCAAAAGAAAACAGAAACGATCTTAATATGCTGCTGGAGAAAATGGAAATGACAGTTACTTATTTAGGAAAAGTTACCTCAGGCAATATTAACATTAATGAAAAAGATTGGGGAAATGTTGGTGACTGGAAAGAAAAATATGAAAATGCAATAGCGAATTTATTGGCCGGACATGAAAGTGAACATGCACTGGCTGCATTATAAAAAATTATGAATAAAAATTCAATAATAGTAGTTACAGGCGCTGCAGGCTTTATTGGTAGTTGCATGGTAAGTTATTTAAACCAGCAGGGGTTTGAAAATTTAATTCTGGTAGATGAGTTTAGTGATGACGAAAAAGAATTAAATCTGCTACACAAAAAATATTTAGTACGGGTTGAGCGGGAAGAATTTTTTGACTGGGCGCAAAGAGAAAAACCTGATGTTGGTTTTGTTTTTCATCTCGGTGCCAGAACCGATACTACTGAATTTGATTATTCCATCCACCAGCATTTAAATGTAGAGTACTCACAAAAGATTTGGAATTACTGCACCATCAATAATATACCATTGGTTTACGCATCATCTGCGGCAACTTATGGCGAAGGTGAATTAGGATATCATGATGATCATGAAATTATTGAACAACTTCATCCCCTTAATCCTTACGGTATTTCAAAAAATGAATTTGATAAATGGGTTTTACACCAGGAAGATCATCCACCTTTTTGGGCAGGCCTTAAATTCTTTAATGTTTATGGCCCCAATGAATACCACAAAGCAAGAATGGCGAGTGTAATTTTTCATTCCTTCAACCAGATAAAAGAAAACGGGAAAGTAAAA
>JANMWP010000437.1:0-1975 GCA_031394065.1 Chitinophagaceae bacterium | reverse complement strand
CTGTTTACTGCTGCCAGCACGCCAATTATGCAGAAGATGCCAAATGCAATGCCGGTAAGGCTCAGCGCTGTTCTCAGCTTATTGACCCTCAATTCCTGGAATGTGAGGCGCAGGGAATTGCGGATGATATTGAGGGAGGCGCCCATTTCATAAAGTTACGAATGCTGTCTGAACTGTGATTCTTTTGATTGTTATGATTTATATGATTTTTTCATAGTAATCATTTAATCAGGAGAATCTCAGTTCAGACAATTGTTTTCTTACCTTTGCGGCCTCGAAAAATCATGAAATACATTAACGAAATAAACAGGCGCAAAACATTCGCCATCATCTCTCACCCGGATGCGGGGAAGACGACGCTGACAGAAAAATTCCTTTTGTTTGGCGGAGCCATACAGACCGCGGGCGCCGTAAAAAGCAATAAGATAAAAAAACACGCTACCAGCGATTTCATGGAGATAGAAAGGCAGCGTGGTATCAGTGTTGCAACCAGTGTTATGACTTTTGAATATGACGGACACCTGATCAACCTGTTGGATACACCGGGCCATAAGGACTTTGCAGAAGATACTTACCGAACCTTAACAGCGGTTGATAGTGTGGTTTTGGTAATTGACAGCGTGAACGGGGTAGAAGCACAAACCCGCCGCCTGATGGAGGTGATAGCCATGCGTAATACACCGGTGATCGTATTCATCAATAAAATGGACAGGGATGGTAAGAACCGTTTTGACCTGCTGGAAGAAATTGAAAATGAATTAAAGATTCAGCTGCACCCCATGACCATGCCCATCAATAGCGGCAAGGACTTTAAAGGTGTTTACGACATGCATAAAAAAAGCCTGGTACTTTTTACAGCAGGTACCAAGGCCAATGATGAAGATGTGCTGGAGATAAAAGATTTGAACGATGAAATACTGAATAAAAAAATAGGAGAGAAGGATGCCGATACTTTACGGGAAGATGTGGAACTGATAGCAGGTGTTTATGGAGAATTAAATGAAGCTGATTATTTGAGTGGTAAAACAGCGCCTGTATTTTTTGGCAGTGCCGTAAATAATTTTGGTGTAAAGGAAATGCTGGATACTTTTATCCGCATTGCACCCACGCCCAGGCCAAGGCATACTACAACACGTGATATTAAACCTGAGGAAGATAAATTCAGTGGATTCATTTTTAAAATACATGCCAACCTGGATCCCAAGCACCGTGACCGCATTGCTTTTTTACGGGTTTGCAGTGGACGCTTTGAACGCAATGCTTATTACCATCATGTGCGTATGGATAAAGACCTGAGGTTTAATAATCCGTACAGTTTTCTGGCCCGGCAAAAAGAAGTAATTGAAGATGCTTACCCCGGTGATGTGGTGGGTTTATTTGATACCGGAAACTTTAAAATTGGCGATACCATGACGGAAGGAGAGGATTTTTACTTCACCGGTATACCCAGTTTTTCGCCTGAAATTTTTAAGGAGGTAATTAACAAAGATCCAATGAAAACCAAACAGTTGGAGAAAGGGTTGAGTCAGCTTACCGATGAAGGTGTGGCCCAGTTATTTACCCAGTTTGGCGGCAATAAGAAAATTATAGGCTGCGTGGGCGAACTGCAGTTTGAAGTGATACAATACCGGCTTTTACAAGAGTATGGAGCATCGGTACAAATGAACAGTCTGCCGTTTTTTAAAGCCTGCTGGCTTACCAGCAAAGACCCAAAAAAGCTGGAAGACTTCATCAAATACAAACAAGCCAATATTGCTGAGGATAAAGATGGCCACCTGGTTTACCTGGCAAACAGTGAATGGTTTTTAAATACCGAAATACAGAACAACCCCGATATTGAATTTCATTTTACGAGTGAGATACATAAGTAATTTGCAATCAGTAATCAGTGATATGCAGGGGAGTTAAATAAAATTACTAAGTTTACAATATGTACAGACTTGATAAGAGCATATCTAAAACACAAACTTTTTCA
>JANMWP010000433.1:0-2409 GCA_031394065.1 Chitinophagaceae bacterium | reverse complement strand
TAAATATTTTTCAGAGAGGGCTTTACAATAAGCTTTTCACCTTATCAATCACTGCTCTCAAATTGCTTACATCTTGCCCGCCGGCTGTTGCCAGGTTTTTTTGTCCGCCGCCGCCGCCTTTTATTAATGGAGCCACATGCTCTTTAATTATTTTTCCGGCATCTAAATTTTTAGCAGTTACAACCGTATCACTAATGCCGATGGCAACAAAGGGTTTACCATCAATATTGGCGCAAAGCACAGCCACATGGTCGTGCAGCTTATTTTTAAGATCGAAACAGAGTTTCTTTAAGGCATCGGCATTGCTTACTTCAATGATCTCTCCAATAAAAGTTACGTTGTTGATGATCTCATCTTTTTGTATGAGTTCATTACGGATGATAACCAGTTGCCTGGCTTCCAGTACTTCAATGTGTTTTTTAAGGGAAGCATTTTCGCTTTGCAAATTTTCAATTGATTTGCCAATGTCTTTTGGATTTTTTAACAAGCCACTAATTACACCAATTTCCACAAATGTGGTATTGATCAAATCTTCTGCAGCTTTACCACACACAGCTTCTATTCTTCTTACACCTGCTGCAACAGCACCCTCGCTTTTAATTTTAAATAAGCCAAGTTCGCCGGTACTGCCCACATGCGTGCCTCCGCAAAGTTCAATGGAATAATCTGCATCCATAATGACAACACGTACTACATCGCCGTATTTTTCGCCAAACAAAGCCATGGCTCCCAATGCAACTGCTTCATCTTTATTCATTGATTTGATGACAACCGGAATATTTGCCCTTATCTTTTCATTTACCAATGCTTCTGCTTTTGCAATTTCTTCATCAGTAACTTTTGCAAAATGGCTAAAGTCGAAACGCAGGTGTTCTTCATTTACCAGGCTTCCTTTTTGAGCCACGTGCTTGCCCAATACATTGCGTAAGGCAGCATGCATTAAGTGTGTAACGCTGTGGTGCAGGGTGATGTCTTTTCTTCTTGCTGCATCTACTTGAGCAATTACTTCACCACTCATATCTTCCGGAACAGATTCCGCAAAATGAATGATAAGATCATTTTCTTTTTTAGTATCAATAATTTTTAATTCTTCATTCTTCATTTTTAATTGACCACTGTCTCCAACCTGTCCGCCGCTTTCGGCATAAAAAGGAGTTTGGTCTAAAATAATCTGGTACAATTCTTTTCCTTTGCCGGTTACCTTGCGATACTTCACAACTTTTGCATTTGTTGTTAAACTATCGTAGCCAACAAATTTTGAAGAAGGAATATCATTTACAGTAATCCAATCTTCGGTATCTAAAACTGCAGCAGAGCGGCTGCGGTCTTTTTGCTTTTTCATTTCAGCTTCAAAGCCTAAAGTGTCTACTTTTAATCCTATTTCCTTTGCCAGTAACTCTGTCAAATCTAAGGGAAAGCCTAACGTGTCATTTAAAAGAAATGCAAATTCACCAGAAATTGTATTATTCTCTAACCCTTTCACAAAATCGGTGCGTTCTACAGGAACGATTTTACCATCTACACTTTGGAAAACATCTGTAGACCCATCCCCAGCCCAAACCTTTGATGAATTTGGAAACGATTCCGATGAGCTAACGTAATTATTGAATCTTTCAATCCCTTTACCTATTGTTCTTAAAAAAGCGTCTTCCTCTTCTTTAACTACCCTGCTTACAAAATCTAATTGCAATGTCAATTCCGGAAAAACATTTTCAAACTGTTTTGCAATAACCGGTAAAAGCTGGTGCAACAGCGGTTGTTTATAATCTAAGTACGAATAGTAATACCGAACTGCCCTACGTAATATACGGCGTATAACATAGCCTGCGCCTGTGTTTGAAGGCAATTGTCCATCGGCAATGGTAAAACTGATGGCACGAATATGATCGGCAATTACACGAAATGCAACCGCTTCTTTACTATCGCTATAATCATATTTTTTATTGCTGATTTTTTCAATGGCTCCAATCGTTTCAGAAAAAACGTCGGTATCGTAATTAGAAGTTTTCTGCTGAATTACTCTTACCAGTCTTTCAAATCCCATTCCGGTATCTACATGCATGGCAGGCAATTCTTCCAGGCTGCCGTCTTTTTTACGGTTAAACTGAATGAACACATTGTTCCATATTTCTATCACCTGCGGATGATCATTGTTTACCAATGTACTTCCGTCCACGTTTTTTCTTTCTTCATCGGTTCTGCAATCCACATGTATTTCGGTGCATGGGCCGCATGGGCCGGTATCGCCCATCTCCCAAAAATTATCTTTTTTGTTACCGGGTAAAATTCTATCCTCCGCAATATGTTTTTTCCATTCGTTCAATGCACTCTCATCTTTAGGCAATCCTTCTTTATCATCGCCTTCAAAAATGGTAACGTATAAACGGTCCTTATCTAATTTATAAACAC
>JANMWP010000428.1:0-6490 GCA_031394065.1 Chitinophagaceae bacterium | reverse complement strand
CCGAAGGCAAAAAAACATTTACAATTTTTCTAAATTCCTTCTCGTCATTTCATTTTCAACATTGCCTGTGTTTAAAGTTGTAGCCGGTTCAAATAAAAGGATGTGTACTTCCTCATCAGCAACAGGCTTGTGCTCTACTTTTCTTGGTACAATAAAAAATTCACCTTCATTGATGGTAACGGTCTTATCCTTTAACTCCATATTGAATTTACCTTTTACCACCAGGAATAATTCATCTTCATTTTCGTGGCTATGCCATACAAATTCGCCTTTTAGTTTTACAGCTTTTACATGCTGGCCGTTTAACTCACCAACAATACGTGGATTACAATAATCATTAAAAAGGCTGAATTTTTCGGCAATGTTAACTTTTTCCATCTCATTTATTTTCAGCAAGTATTAATAATTTTTCATGCAGGGCAATCACCTGCGGTATCAACAGTTGCTGCTCATCATTGGTAATAATAAAATTGCAAAGCTTCATTTTTATGTCTTCATCCATCTGCCTGTTCATTCTTGCCATCACTTCATCCCGGCTGTTGTTATCTCTTTGCATAACCCGTTGCAACCGCAGTGGGGCAGGGGCCGCAACGCCAATCACATAATCCAGCAATTCAGCGGCGCCGCTTTCAAATAAAAGGGCTGCTTCTTTAAGGGTATAAGGTGTTGATTGTTTCAACATCCAGGCATTGGCATCATTAATAGTGGCAGGATGTACCATTGAATTTAAGATGTTCAGTTTTTCTTCGGATGAAAAGACAATTTGCGCCAGGTGTTTATTATCTAATTTTTCATTTTTATAAACATCATTACCAAATTGCTGTTTAATTTTTTCTTTCAATGCTTCATCTTCATTCATTAATCTTTTTGCTGCTTTATCAGCATTATAAACAGGAATGCCCAGTACCTCAAATACCTGGGCTACGGTGGTTTTACCGCTGCCGATGCCGCCTGTTATTCCAATTTTGAGCATAGCCGATTTTTATAACTGTATTCTTTGCTTAAGTTATAAAAGTTGTCAGGCTGAGCTTGTCGAAGCCGGTATGTTGATTATTGTAAACCCGCCTTCGACAGGCTCAGGCTGACAGCCTTTAGTTTAAAGTGATGTAGCCAATCTAATTTAATGTTTAAAATAAAAATCCGGAACCGAAGTTAAACTTCAATTCCGGATTTTTAGAATTTAGCATTTCTGTAATTTATTTCTTAACCTCTGCAACCGGCTTATTAATATTGGCCGTCCACTCCATACTGATGGCGCTGCGTTCAATTTTAATGTAGCTGCCGGGGCTGGTTTCCAGTTCCAATGTAGCATCATCATTAACCTTGTTTACCTTGCCATGTATGCCGGCAATGGTTACAATTTTATCCCCTTTTTGCAGGTTATTGATGAATTCTTTTTGCTTCTTGGCTTTTTTTGCCTGTGGCCTTATCATGAACATCCAGAAAACCAGGATCATCAATCCCATCATAATTAAAGTGCCGCTGCTGCCACCTTTGCCCTGTGGGTCCATCATCAAAAAAATACTTAGTAATTGCATGTTGTTTATTTATTTGTTTTAAAATTTAATCTTGTTTTATTTTTTAGCCACTACATCTCCGGTTAAAAATAACTGCGGAAACTCGGGATTTGCATTTGATTTTACGGTAATGGTTTTATGTGCATTGCCAACACGGCCCTTACTGTCGAAAACTATTTTAATAAAGCCGGTTTCGCCAGGCAGGATTGGCCTTTCGGGCTTTTGCGGAACTGTGCAGCCGCAACTTGCTGTTGCCTCTACAACTACCAAAGGTTTTGTACCGGTATTTTTAAAACGGTAACTGTAAACCACTTTTTCACCATCGGTAACTTTACCAAAATTATAGGCCGAGTCAATAATCTGTACGGATGTTGAATCCTTTAATGCCAATGCTTTTTGCGTTTCCAGGTCGTCGGCAATTTTATCTTTGCGTCTTATATCGCAGGAAATAACTGAAGCCGCAATCAACCCGAATAAAATGTATTTTTTCACTTTTTATTTTTTGCAAAGTTATTTATAAGGTGCTGTTTTTATAGCTCTTTTTAATTATTTTATTTTCGGCTGCCAGTTCTTTATTGATATTATCGAGCAGGCCGTTCACAAACTGTCCGCTTTGCACCGTGCTGTAATCTTTGGCAAGGTCAATATATTCATTAATGGTAACCTTGGTGGGGATAGTTTCAAAAAATAAAAATTCGCAAACTCCCATTTGCAGGATGATGAGATCCAGTGCTGCTATCCGGTCGGCATCCCAGTTATTCAGTTTGGGTTTTATAAGCTCCAGACAAATTTCTTTTTTGTCTAAAACGGTTTTTAAAAGGCTTTGGGCAAATTCCCTTTTTTCTTTGCTGAGTATATCTGTAAAATTTACATTGGCCGGCTTGTTTAAAAAATTAAGCACCAGTTGGTTCATCATTTCGGCATCATCATCCCAATGAATAAAATGCTCTTCCACATGGTTAATAAAATCTTCGTTGGGCAGCATCAGGTTGGTGAAAATGAATTCCAGCATTTGCTTTTCCAGCTTGTTGTTTCTGCTTTGTTCTTCAATATATTCCCTGTATTCGGGTGAAGAAACTAATTGTAGGTAGATTTTCTTCAGCAGTTCGGCATCAATGATGTGCTGTGGTTTTAAATCGGAACACGCTGTTTTAAAACCCGGCTCTTCCACAATTTTCCAAAGTAATTCGTTACCGGCAATTTTGGTGTTGATATTGAGATCGGCTGTTGTAGGTAAGTGTTTGGAGGCTTTTTGCCGGGCATCAGTTTCGGAGTAGCGGGCTACTTCGGTTATAAAATATACGAGGTAAGTAAAAATCTGGCGGCTTTGCTCAATTTTTTTGGTAAGAATACTGACTGCTTCACCGGGTTTTACATCTCCGTTCATGCTGTCGATGCTGTATAAGGTCTGCATCACTTTTACCCGGATATTTCTTCTGCTGATCATGGCTTAAAGAACTTTTTCTTTTTGAAGTTGCAAATGTAAGGAGAAGTTTGGGGTTTTGGGTTTAGAAGTTTAGGTTTTGCCTGCGGCAAAAAAGTTTGCCACAGAGGCACTGAAGTACAGAAACCCGATTTGTATTTTTCTGTGCTTCTGCGTTTCTGTGGCAATTTAGTTTGTTGCGAAGCAACAATACTGACAATACTGACAAAAAATCCTGTCGAATTTCCCCTGAACCTCCAATTTTGCAGCTTTTGCTGCCAACTTGGGCATTTAATGCTATTTATTGGCTGTTGGTACAATAATGGCAGTACCTTTGCCACCCGTTAAAAAACGGTTATTTCATTTTTAAACTAAATCAAACTTATACATTATGGCAAAAAAAGTTGCTAATTACGAGTTATACGATGACAGAGTACTCGTAAAGCCTGCTGCTGCTGAAACAAAAACAGCGGGAGGTATCATTATTCCCGATACTGCTAAAGAGAAACCCCAAAAAGGCACTGTTGTAGCTGTAGGGCCTGGTAAATACGCCGAGCAAACGGGAAATATCATTCCTGTTAAGCAAAAAGTTGGGGATATTGTATTATATGGCAAATATGCCGGTACCGAAATCAATTTGGAAGGCGAAGACCTGTTGATGATGCGTTCTTCGGATATTTTGATGAAAGTTGGTTAATACCCGCTTTGATAAAAGCCGAATTCAGGTATTTGGTACAAGTGAGTGACACAACGATGTTAAATAATGATTTAATGCCGGTCACCAAAAAATAAAATCGTAATTCTAAATTCTAAATTCTAAAATCTAAAATTGATTATTATGTCTAAAATGATATTCTTCGATATTGAAGCAAGAAATAAAATGAAAAAAGGCGTTGATACTTTATCTGACGCTGTAAAAGTAACCCTTGGCCCAAAAGGCCGTAACGTGGTTATTGAACGCAAATTTGGTGCACCAACAGTTACCAAAGATGGTGTTACCGTTGCCAAAGAAATTGAACTGGAAGACCCGATTGAAAATATGGGTGCACAAATGGTTAAAGAAGTAGCTTCTAAAACTGCAGATATTGCAGGTGATGGTACTACTACTGCAACGGTTTTGGCTCAAGCCATCATCAGCGAAGGTTTAAAGAATGTTGCTGCAGGTGCAAACCCGATGGATTTAAAGCGTGGTATTGACAAAGCAGTTATTGCGATTGTTGAAAACCTGAAAAAACAATCAGAAAAAATCGGGAGCGACAGCAAGAAGATTGAGCAGGTTGCTTCTATCTCTGCCAATAACGATAAAGCCATCGGCGCTTTAATTGCCCAGGCAATGGCTAAGGTTGGTAAAGAAGGTGTTATTACTGTTGAAGAAGCAAAAGGAACCGACACTACTGTTGATGTGGTCGAAGGTATGCAGTTTGACCGTGGTTATATCTCGCCGTACTTTGTAACCAACAGCGAAAAAATGCAGGCTGAATTAAGCGATCCTTATATTTTAATTTATGACAAGAAGATATCTACTATGAAAGATATCCTTCCTGTATTGGAAGGCGTTGCAAAAAGCGGCCGTCCATTGTTGATTATTTCTGAAGACCTGGATGGTGAAGCATTAGCTACACTGGTTGTAAATAAATTGCGTGGTACTATTAAAGTGGCTGCTGTTAAGGCGCCAGGCTTTGGTGACCGCAGAAAAGAAATGCTTACAGATATTGCGATCCTCACAGGAGGTGAAGTTATCAGCGAAGAAATGGGTAAAAAACTAGAAGACGTTCAATTAACTTCATTAGGAGAGGCTTCGTCAATACTCATTGATAAAGACAATACAACCATCGTTGGTGGTAAAGGTGCCAAGAAAGATATTGTTGCAAGGGTAAATCAAATTAAAGCACAGGTTGAAACAACCACTTCTGATTACGATAAAGAAAAATTACAGGAGCGTTTGGCAAAATTAGCCGGTGGTGTTGCGGTATTATATATTGGTGCTGCTACCGAAATTGAAATGAAAGAAAAGAAAGACCGTGTTGATGATGCTTTACATGCAACAAGAGCCGCTGTTGAAGAAGGTATTGTACCGGGTGGTGGTGTTGCTTATGTACGTGCAAGCGATGTGCTTGCAAAAATGACCGGTGCAAATGAAGATGAAACAACCGGTATCGCCATTGTTCGGCGTGCGGTTGAAGAACCCTTACGTACCATTGTAGAAAACGCAGGTTTTGAAGGAAGTGTTGTTGTAAATAAAATTAAAGAAGGCAAGGGCGATTATGGCTTTAATGCACATACTGAAAAGTATGAGAATCTTTTTAAAGCCGGAGTTATTGACCCAACCAAAGTTAGCCGTGTAGCATTGGAAAATGCAGCCTCCATTGCAGGTATGATGTTAACTACCGAGTGTGTAATTGCAGACAGGCCTAAAAAAGAAGAACCACATGGCCATGGCGCACCTGATATGGGCGGAATGGGCGGATATTAATTCGTTGATCGTTGGCCGTTGAACGGCAGCAGTCTTAAAATACAGTCCCTCTTGCAGCGTGCAGGAGGGATTTTTAAGTAAAGTTTTTTATTGTTAAACATTAAAATGAAGAAAGCCTATGAAAGTAAGTTTGAAACATTTGTTTTGTTATTTTAAAAAGCTCTTTGGATTAAAAAATGATGACCACTGGGATGATAATCCATTTGTAGTGCTTTAAAAAAAAAGAGGCTGTCTAATAAAGACAGCCTCTTTTTTCAATAAAAACTATTAATATTTTTTTGCTACAGTATAATAGAAAAATGCTGGAGGCCCATCCACACCGGCTTCTTCCATCTTCTTTTTCAAGTCATCAGACTTTGAGAATGCTTCGGCTTTTTTCATATCGCTTACAATAAATACAAGTGTTACCATATGGTTATCGCCAACACTATAAGCAATAACCCTGTCAGTTAATCCGGCATCCACCCTTGTTTGCTTATGGCTGTCGAATGATTTTTTCCATGCATCCCAATCTTTTACTTTATGTGTAACCATCAGGCGGATATTTGCTGTATTTGTAGCAGTGTCCTGCATCTGCACATCCAGGTAGCTGATGGTTGGGGCACTGATTACCCCGGCCTTTTGCATTGCATCTTTTAAAGCAGGTGAAGCTGCAAATTCTTTTGCTTTGGCAGCATCATCCATTTTATTGGCAACCATTACCGTATTGGAATCATTTAGTCCTCTTGCGATAACGTAACTATGCAGGCCGTTTGCAACACGTAATGAATCGTTTGCTTCGTACGCTACCAGCCATTTGGCATAGTTTGCTACTTTATGCGTTACAAGCATTAAATTAGCCGGTTTAACAGGAGCCGTTACAACAGCAGAGTCGCCTGGTTTATCATCAGCTTTTTTTTCTTCTCCGTTGTTACAGGATGAGATGGAGAATGACATTGCAGCAGCAAAACCAATGGCTGCTAAAAACTTAAGTTGTTTCATTTTTAAGAGTTTTAATTTTTAAAAAATAAATATAGGAAAGCGCAAAAATTGTGGGGTAAGAATACAACTAAAGTCGGCTAAATCAAAATTTTAAGG
>JANMWP010000422.1:0-1563 GCA_031394065.1 Chitinophagaceae bacterium | reverse complement strand
ACTTAAACCAGGTCTTCAAACTTATATTTACCATGGCCAGCGATGGCAATATAAGCCCGGTGGGCGCCAGGAACGACATCAGGCACATCCCGTACATATAAGAATTTACAATTTCCCTGCCCGGTACATTTACTAAAATAGCCAGAGCACCAATGATGGGCATGGTTAGCACCGCCATGCCTGATGTGGATTGTATGAAAATAGAAAAGATAATGTAAAATGCCAGCAGCATCAGGATAAAAAATGCAGGTTGTATGCCCTGTACCATATTGGCGGTATAATACAATATGGAATCGCTTACATGCCCTTCGTTTAAAATAATGGTAACACCCCTGGCCACACCAATGATAAAAGCAACCGACAGTAAACTTTCTGCACCTTTAATAAATTCACGGATAAATATTTTTTCATTCAGTCGTGTTATTACTGCCAGCAGGATGGAAGAACCGAGAAACAATGCAGACATTTCTGTTGTCCACCAGTCTAAAAATACCACTCCGCCAATCATGGTTAAAAAAGTGGCGATGTAGATCAGCAATAATAATTTTGTTTTTCCTCCCAATTTGGGCGTAGTTGTTTCGTTGCTGATATTTACTTCATACAATGGTTTTACTTCGCCATCAATTTTGTAAACTAATGATGCCCTTGGATCTTTTTTTATTTTAGCAGCATATCTTAAAATATACCAAACCATTAGTACCGTAACAATTCCCCAAAGTATCAATCGTTCAGTCAAACCGTCCATCCAGTTAATGCCTGCGGCATTGGATGCAATGATGGTAGAGAAAGGATTGGAGAAGGCAGGAATAGCTCCAACAGAAGTACCGCCAAAAATGATAGCCAGCGGCACCAGCAGATCGTAACCCGCAGCCAGGAAAAGCGGTACCAGTATAGGATAAAAAACCAGCGCCTCTTCACCCATGCCATAAGATGCTGCAAAAAAGGAAAATACAGTTGTAAGAATGGCGATGAGCCAGTGCTCACGGCCCTTCATGGTATGGGCAAGCCAGGTAATGCCTTTTACCATAGCGCCAGTTTCGTTGAACACAAACATGAACCCGCCGATGATGAGAACAAATAAAATGATGTCTACACTATCAATAATTCCCTTGATGGGCGCCTGTAAAACGCTAATGAATCCCTGACCGTTTCTTTTTTGTTGGGTAAATGAGCCCGGTACCGAAACAGGCTTGCGGATCTCTCCTTTAATAAATTTCTCTACTTTGATCCGGATACCCAGGCTGTCCAGTGTTTTTTGAGTAAGTGGTAATACAATTTCATTGGTATCTGTAACCATGGTAAATGTTTTGCCGGTTACCGACAGTTTATTGTATTGGCCGGCCGGCAGAAGCCAGGTGCCCGTGGCAGCCAGTATGATCACGATCATCAAAATGGGTATCGGTCCCGGGAAAGATCTTTTGTTTGACATTAGGTTGTTTTATTTGCTGTATATGAATTAATCTACTTTCTTTTCCAGTTGCTCAATCGTTTTCTTTGCCGCTGCTAATCTTATCTGTTTATTCTTCTCAACCAGTTTTGCTGTTGCCCATTTTTCTACTTTGT
>JANMWP010000421.1:0-4760 GCA_031394065.1 Chitinophagaceae bacterium | reverse complement strand
TTAAGGGTTCTAAAAGCTGGATACCGCTTGGCTTTATGAACTTGCAGCCGGTTGAACTATGCAAAATTTTTACAGCGCTGGCCCTGTCAAAATATTTATCAATGACCGAAACGGATTTTAAAAAACCCAAATCGCAATTGATTGCAGCAGCCATTTCATTTGCGCCGGCCATGCTGTCGATACTTCAGGGCGAAACGGGGCTGGCCCTTGTTTATTTTTCATTTTTAATTCCCATGTATCGGGAAGGTTTGCCGCCGGGTTATTTAATTGCCGGTGTTTCCATGGCTGTTTTGCTGGTTGTTTCATTGCTGTTTCATACAAAAACATTGTTGATTACATTTGCTGTACTTGCTGTTTTGGCTTTTTATTTTAACCGGCGACAAATACGAAGAAATAACCGCCTGTTGGTAATTATTATTGCGGTTTGGGGAGTAAGCTCGGTTTTTGTGGGGCTGATTATACCCTTTACTTTTAAACATGTTTTTAAACAATACCAGGCCGACAGGATTTTCAGTATGGTTGGTGTAGATAATCCTTTTGCTGATAAAAGCACCACAATCGATTTATCCAATATTGAAGAACAAAAGATAAAACAAAATAAAACAGATCAGCAGAATTACAACGTTAAACAATCCAAAATTGCCATCGGCTCCGGCGGTTTTTTGGGTAAAGGTTTTTTAAAGGGAACACAAACCCGTGGCGATTTTGTACCCGAGCAGCATACCGATTTTATTTTTACTTCAGTTGGAGAAAATTTTGGTTTTATTGGCAGTGGATTACTCATGTTTGTTTACCTCTTTTTTCTTTTACGCATAATCAAAATTGCCGAACGGCAACGAAGTACTTTCAGCCGGGTGTATGCTTACTCAGTTGCAGGCATTATGTTTTTTCATGTTGCTGTAAATATTTGTGTAACCATTGGGCTGGCGCCGGTTATCGGTATCACACTACCATTAATGAGTTATGGCGGTTCATCGCTCTTAACTTTTACCATTCTTATTTTTGTCTTGATAAAGCTCGATGCAGACCGGCAGATGGTGTTGAGGTAGAAGACACCCAAACCCAAGCCCCAAGCCCCCTCTATCTCCCCCCAAGGGGGAGGAAATCCCGAAGATTATAGCGAGGATTACGTTTTATAAAATGAAGGGCGATTGTTTTATTGCCATATAAAGAAAAAATGTTGATGTGGAAGAACCCAATGTCCGGATATGTTCGATGTATCGCCTCCTCTCTTCGGGAGAGGAGGAAGGGAGGAGAGGCTGGGGCGGAGGGGGTTCGGGGGTCGTAAGTTTACCTCAACTCAAACTCCTGCCTGCTGGCCTTACGTGCCGGAAACCAGGCTGCTAAAAAAGCAATGGCAGTGGCTGTTACAGCAACTAAAATAAAATCTGTAACAATCAGTTTTACCGGAAAATAATCAAGCAGGAAAGAACCGCCGGCCAGTTTTATAATTTTAAACTTTAGTTGTAACAGGCAAAGTAAAGTTGCCATTAAAATACCGGCAGCAGTGCCCATGCTGCCCAATAACAAACCTTCGCTTAAAAATATTTTTAAAATAGTCTTTCTTTGAGCCCCCATACTTTGCAATACACTGATGTCTTTTCTTTTTTCCAATACCAACATTGTAAGTGCACTAACCATGGTAAAAGCTGATATAATCAATATTAACGTAAACAGGCTGTAAATTACCCATTTTTCCAGCTTCATGGTATTATACAGGGTTGTGTTTTGCTCGTACCTGGTTTGTATTTTGTACCGATTGCCCAGCAAGGTTTCTATATTTTGTTTTGCTTCCTGCAGATTTGATTTTTCGTTTAATTTAATTTCTACTGTACTGTATTCATCTGCTGCAAAACCCATTTGCTGTTTTACAAAGCCAATATTGGTAATGGCATACTTATCATCAAACTCCTGCTGAATGGTAAATGAGCCGGCAGGTTTAATAAACCCCTCACTTAATGATTGAAGCGGATCGTTATTAAGGCCATTTCGTTTTGGTAAAATAACCGTTAATCTATCTGCCGGAAAAGCCGGGTCGAAGCTTAAATCCGCAGCATTCTGTATGCCCGAACCGGCTACCAGGTAAGGATCTTCGGTGGTTCCTGTAAAATACTTTCCGCGTTTTGTATTGGCTGCAACGCCGGTTACTTTTTCATAATTGACATCAACACCTTTCAGGTAAACAGGGGTTCTTGCATCCTGGTTTTTAAGTAAGGCCTTCTCTTCGGCAATCATCGAAAAGTTTGCAACATCCGGTTGCTTTTTTATCAATTCAATCTGCTGTGCAGTAAGCATAAAAGTTTTGCCGGTTGCAGGTACAATTTTAACATCACTATAAAAAGAAGAGTATAAAGATTTTACCAGGTCTTCAAAGCCATTAAAAACACTCAATACCAAAACCTGGCAGCAGGTAGCAAATGCAATAACACCCACGGTAACCCATGCAATGATGTTGATGGCATTGGCACTTTTTTTTGATTTAAAATATCTCCAGGCAAAGGTTAAATACATAGTTTATGGTTAATGGTTAATGGTTCATAGTTTGGAAACCCGAAAGTTGGGCAGCAACTATGAACAATGAACTATGAGCTATGAACCATTGTCATCTTTTTTTATCTCCTTAAATATCTGCTCCATCTTATCAACATAATCGAGCGTATCATCAATAAAAAAAGTAAGCTTAGGCATGCTGCGTAACTGGTGACGCACTCTTTCGGTAAGCATTTTCTTAATCTCCCAACTGCGTTCTTCAATTTTTTTAAGTGCATCAAAACTGTCTTTTACCTGAAAAAAACTCAGGTAAATTCTTGCTTCATACAGGTCGGGTGTAATTTTTACAGAAGATATGGAAACCATACCACCATCCATCATCGATAATCCCAGCCGCTGAAAAATGTCGCTTAGTTCTTTGTTCAATAATCCCGCCACCTGTTTCTGTCTTTTGCCTTCTAACATGTTTATTACGCTTTAATAGGTGTAAAATTAGTTACTTTGCCGAGATTTGACCGAATTTTAAAACAATGAAGAAATACGCAAGGCTTTTCAGGTACCTGTCAGCATATAAGTCCAATATTGCCTTATACTTTTTATTCATCATACTGGCAATTGTATTTTCGGTAGCATCCATCGGATCGCTGCCTTTTTTTATTGACCTTATTTTTACCAAAGGCAAGGCAGATGTACTGAAGCCGGAAACCATCTCCAACTCGCAGGACTTTATCCGCTACATCAGTTATTATCTGCAGGAGCTGATGAAAGTGAATGGCAAGGTTTATGTTTTGGCATTAATCTGTATAATGGTGTTGATAGCCGTATTTTTAAAAAACCTGTTTACTTATTTATCGTATTATATATTGGCACCCATGCGCAATGGCGTGATGAACCGCTTGCGGAGAGAACTGTTTCAGAAAATACTCATCATGCCCATTGGTTATTTTACCGAGCAGCGCAAAGGCGATATTATGAGCCGCATGACAAATGATGTTGGCGAATTGGAAAACTCAGTTGTAGGTACAGTAGAAGGATTAATAAAAGACCCGTTGAATCTTTTAATACTGCTCGGTACGCTTATTTTTATCAGTCCAAAATTGTCGCTCTTTTTATTGATTTTTTTACCGGTTACCGGTTTTATCATTGGCCGCATAAGCCGTACTTTAAAAAAACAATCCAATGCTGCTGCCATTAAACAGGGCGAAGCACTTTCTGTTCTGGATGAAACGCTGGGAGGTTTACGGGTAATTAAAGCCTTTACTGCAGAGCGTTTGGTGGGCAAAAAATTTGAAGAGCATAATGAAGCGTTGTTTCACATAAAAAATAAAATGCAGTATCGCAGAGACCTGGCTTCACCCATGTCGGAGTTTTTAGGCGTACTGGTGTTATGCGGTATTCTTTATTTTGGTGGTCAATTGGTATTGGGTGGCAATGCCGGCGGATTAACAGACAAAGGCTTCATCATGTACATTGGTATTTTTACACAAATTATAAGCCCTGCAAAAGCGTTATCCACTTCATTTTACAATATGCAAAAAGGTACGGCTGCCATTGCCCGTATTGAAGAAGTGCTGATGGCGCCTGTGATGGTTGAAGAAGCAGCCAATCCAAAAGCAATCCAGGGTTTTGATCATACAATTGAATTTAAAAATGTTGGTTTTGCCTATGATGATGTAACTATTTTAAAGAACATCAATTTAAAAATAGAGAAAGGAAAAACGGTTGCATTGGTAGGCAGCAGTGGTGCCGGTAAAAGTACATTGGCCGATCTGGTTCCCCGTTTTCATGATGTGAGCAGCGGCGAATTACTGATTGACGGAATCAATATCAAAGAATATTCGCTGAATCAGTTAAGAAGCCTCATGGGTATTGTAACCCAGGAACCTATTTTATTTAATGATACCATTGCCAATAATATTACGTTGGGTATTGATAATGCAACCCCCGAAGCCATTGAGCATGCGGCAAAAATTGCCAATGCCCATAATTTTATTATTCAAAAAGAAGAAGGGTACAATACCAATATAGGCGACCGTGGCGGTAAACTCAGTGGTGGCGAACGCCAGCGAATGACCATTGCCCGGGCTGTTTTAAAAAATCCACCCATATTAATTTTAGATGAAGCCACATCTTCTTTAGATACAGAGAGCGAAAGGCTTGTACAAGATGCTATTAACAATTTAATGAACAACCGTACCTCATTGGTAATTGCCCATCGCCTAAGCACCATACGCCACGCTGATGAAATCATCGTTTTACAAAAAGGCGAG
>JANMWP010000415.1:0-1968 GCA_031394065.1 Chitinophagaceae bacterium | reverse complement strand
CGTTTTTTTCTTTTTTTGCTACGAAGATGATCGAGTGATTTGGTTACTGTTATCCGGTATATCCAGGTAGATAAAAGGGATTCACCTTTAAACTGTTGTATAGAGCGGAAAACCTGTATAAAAACTTCCTGGGCAATATCTTCGGCCTCGGTATGATGTTGCAGTAAACCAAGCGCTGTATTAAATACCTTATCCTGAAATTGAATCACCAATTCCTTAAATGCAGATTCCTCTCCATGGCGGAGGCCAAAAAGTAATTCCTGTTCGGTCAAAGGTGATGCGTTTTTGATTAGACGGTGGAAAATAGTAATTACTTCGGTTATTTATCCGGTTTGTTGAAAGATTTTATAAAATTAATTATTGTTGATTTAAAATCATCAGCTTTATTGAAAAGAAACTGATGCTCAATGGGAACAACATAGACAGGAAAATCACTCAGTTCTTTTTCAAATTTCTCTAATCTTACAGCATCTTTTTCAGTTGTTAAGATAATCTTTTTATCAGCATTTATTTTTTCAAACTGCTGCTTAATATCTTTCAGATCGTTGCTGTGAAAAATATGGTGATCGGGATAACGCAGCATTTCATAGCTGTCTGCATGTTTTGTAAGATGCTCTTTTAATGGCCTTGGATTTGCAATGCCACATACCAGCAATATGCCACAATCAGGTGCAATATCAATTGTTGTTTTGGTAAAAAGATGGTACGGTTTACCGTAAACAATGGTTGTAAAATAAACAGTTTGGTGTGCAGCAGGATTAATTTCTTTACTGATTGCATTTTTTTCAGCGTCAGATAAATCTGCGTTACATTTTGTAACAATAATAATATCTGCCCGTTTATTGCTGCTTCTTACATCCCTCAAATCACCGGCCGGCAAAATAAAATCACGGGTATATAAATTTGAATAATCGGTAAGAATGATATTGAGACCGGCTTTTACCTGCCGGTGTTGAAATGCATCATCCAGGATGATTACTTCGGTTTCGGGCCTGTCATGCAGCAGTTGCGGAATGGCCACTAATCTTTCTTCTCCAACTGCAACTGTTACATCTTTAAATTTTTGATGAAACTGCATGGGCTCATCACCAATCTCCAATGCTGTTGTCTCTTCATTGGCAATAGCAAAACCAATTGTTTTTCTTTTATAACCACGGCTTAGGGTGGCCGTTTTAAAATCGGTTTTTAAAAACCTGATCAGGTATTCCGTCATCGGGGTTTTGCCCGTACCGCCTGTAGCTAAATTGCCAACGCAAATGATGGGGAAATTAAAAACAGCTGATTTTAAAATATTTTTATCGTACAGTTTATTACGCAGCCAGATAATGCCACCGTAAATCCAGCTGATTGGTAAAAGAAGATATCTGAAGCTTTTTAATAACAAAGTTTATTTGTTTACTGGTTTATTTGTTTATTGGTTTTGGAGTTTTCTAATGCTAAAAGTTTATCAAGCTTTATCCCATACTACTAACTCCTAACTCATGTCTCACGACTCACTTCTCACGGCTGTATAAAGATAGAAAAGATAGTTGTGCCATAATTTCTTTCTGTTTTATAATGGGCAATTTTTTTATAATTGTTACGGGGCGTATGTTCCAGTACAAACCAGCCTTTCGGGTTTAAAATCTGTTTTTCAAAAATCTTTACAGGCAGGTCATCAATGGTTGCCAATGCATACGGCGGGCCTGCAAAAATAAAATCGTACTGTTGGTTGGTGGTTTCAATAAAACGAAACACATCACTCTTTACCACATTAAAATTTTTAAAAGCCAGTTCGGTTGATGTTTTTTTAATAAAGTCGTACATCTTAGTATCCTTCTCCACAATGGTTATATCGGGTGCTCCCCTGCTTGCCAGTTCATAACTGATGCAACCGGTACCGCCAAAAAGGTCAAGTACTTTCAGTTCATCAAATTCTAAATTGTTTTGCAGAATATTAAACAGGCCTTCTTTGGCAATATCTGTTGT
>JANMWP010000397.1:0-2082 GCA_031394065.1 Chitinophagaceae bacterium | reverse complement strand
TTCAGCCAATAAACAGTTTTTAAATTCTCTTTCTGTTCTCAGGTAAGCAAGCGAATCTTCAGAAGCCTCCCCAAACCCCTCCGAAGGAGGGGCTTCAGACTCTGCTGGCTTCAGACTCTTATTTATTAGTTGTGCAGCATGTTGATAAAAATTTCTCGACTGTCCAATCAGGTCTAAAGAAATATTGGTGATGGCAATATCCTGTTCCAGTATCGGCCCATGGCCGCACCATTCTGCATTACGTTGAGCAATTATTAATGCATTGTCTGCCAGGTGTAGTGTATAGTTAATCAGAGCATTGTTCATCTGCGAAATCATTTTATCAGCGGTTACATGTGTCCTACTTCATCCGGTAGTTCATAAAAAGTGGGGTGGCGGTAAACCTTGTCAATGGCAGGCTCGTAAAGTTCTCCGGCTTCTTCGGGATTGGATGCAGTAATGAATTTACTTTCAACAACCCAAATGCTTACACCTTCCTGTCTCCTGGTATAAACATCTCTTGCGTTTTCAATAGCCATAACAGCATCAGTTGCATGCAGGCTACCAACATGTTTATGATCAAGCCCCTGTTTGCTCCGAACGAATACCTCCCAAAGCGGCCAATTACCACCTCCGCCCCCCAAAGAGGGGATTTTGGAGTCTTTCAATTCATTGCCACCAGCATTATCTTCTGGTATATCGCCGTAAAAAAATTTCTTAATTTCTATTTTCATAAAAGAGATTTAAAATAATTATGCTGCTTCTAAAGCCCCTCCTTTGGAGGGGTTTGGGGCGGCTTTTCTTTTCTCGGCATAAGCCATGGCGGCTTCCCTTACCCAGGTGCCTTCATCATGGGCTTTGTTTCTTGCTGCCAGCCTTTGTTTATTACATGGCCCATTCCCTTTTACTACGTTCCAAAATTCATCCCAGTTAATTTCTCCAAAATCGTAATGCTTCCGTGCTTCATTCCATTTTAATGTAGAGTCGGGTAATGCCATGCCTAAAACTTTTACCTGCTCTGCTGCCATATCTATAAACTGTTGCCTAAGTTCATCATTTGTTTTTCTTTTTATCTTCCACTTCATACTCTGATCACTGTTGGTAGATTCTGAATCTTTTGGTCCAAACATCATCAGGCTGGGCCACCACCAACGGTTAATAGCATCCTGGCACATGGCTTTCTGTTCATCGGTGCCTCTGCTTAAAACCAATAACGATTCAAATCCCTGACGCTGGTGAAAACTTTCTTCTTTACAAATACGCACCATTGCCCTTGCATAAGGGCCGTAAGAAGTACGGCATAACATTACCTGGTTTAAAATAGCGGCACCATCAACGAGCCATCCAACAGCCCCCATATCGGCCCAGGTTAATGTTGGGTAATTAAAAATGGAAGAATATTTTGCTTTGCCGCTGTTCAGGTCGCCAATCATTTCATCCCGGGAGCTGCCTAAGGTTTCTGCTGATGAGTAAAGGTATAAACCATGCCCGGCTTCATCCTGCACTTTTGCTATAAGAATGGCTTTGCGTTTTAATGATGGTGCTCTGCTGATCCAATTGCCTTCGGGCAGCATGCCAACAATTTCGCTGTGTGCATGCTGGCTTATCTGGCGGATATTTGTTTTACGATATGCTTCCGGCATCCAGTCTTTGGGCTCAATCTTTATTTCTTTATCAATCTTATCCTGAAATATTTTTTCCAGATCCTGTATCGACATGATTTAAAATTTAGATTGTAAAATTACTAAAAAACTAACAACTGTTAGTTAACGCATGCAAAAGTATATTTGTTGTTATTTTATATCAAAATCAACCACCACCTTTTCTGTTTTTGGGTGCGACTGGCAGGTTAAAATAAAACCCTGCTCAACTTCTTCCTGCTCCAACCCCCAGTTTACATCCATGTCCACTTCACCTTCAAGCAGTTTTGCCTTGCAGGTGCAGCATACACCACCTTTGCAGGCAAAGGGTAGATCGGCACCCTGTTTTAAAGCGGCATCTAAAATATTTTCAGCGTTAAAACCCAGGTTAAAGTCAAAACTACGGCCATCCAGTTTTACAGTAATTTTACTTTGTGGGCCACTTTCATTTGCTGACGACTCA
>JANMWP010000396.1:0-5542 GCA_031394065.1 Chitinophagaceae bacterium | reverse complement strand
GCTTAAATTTTTCTTTAGCGAAAGCCTGCAAACCGATAGTGGTGAAGAAGTAAGTACCCGTGAAGTTAAAAAAATATTAAGCGATATCATTGAAGCCGAAGATAAAAAGCATCCCTACAGCGATGAAAAATTAACGGATATGCTGCAGGAAAAAGGATATAACATTGCTAGGCGAACCGTTGCCAAATACAGGGAACAACTGAATATATCTGTTGCCCGGTTAAGAAAAGAATTATAGCCCCACCTAACCTCCCCAGAGGGGAGGGATAAAGCCTTTTTATGATTAAAGAAATGGATTTTATACAACCACTAACTGATAACACTCAACAGAAGCAGAATATCATTCTGCGTTTTTTTGCACATCTTATCTCCGTGCTGTTTCATCCGTTGTTTATTTCTTTTTATGTGGTTGCTTTTTTAGTGAATTTTCATCCTTCGTATTTTTCAGGTTTAGGTTTTTATACAAAATTTGAGTTGTTGAGATCAACGGCTGTAAACACTATTTTATTTCCGGCTTTTGCTTTATTAGTGATGAAAGGATTGGGATTTGTAAAATCTGTTTTATTACATACCCAACAGGACAGGATAGGCCCCTATCTTGCCAACATGATCTTTTATTTCTGGATGGCCAGGGTATTTTTCAATTTTAAACCTGAATTAACTCCGGTACTTGCTTCTTTTATGACCGGTGTTTTTCTTACTACAGCCGTTGCATTAATTGCCAATATATTTTCTAAAATAAGTATGCATGCCATTGGTTGCGGAGGCATGCTGGGCATCTTTATCATTATCATGAAAAGCAACAGCATGTTGATGACATGGCCTTTATCACTGGCTTTACTGGTAACAGGCCTGGTTTGTACTTCCCGATTAATGGTAAGCAATCATACCCAAAAAGATATTTACATGGGGCTTATTATTGGATTGGTCTGCCAGTTTGCAACGGCCATAGTGATCATGTAAAATAAAAAGACCCTGCTTAATGCAGAGTCTCTTTCTCCTGTCGTGCCTAACAATAAAAACTTTAAAACTGTAGATGAAATATAGTTTTCAAGGCAGGTATTTGTAATATCAGCACATATTTTATCAGCACTGATATTTTTTTAAATTTACTTTATAGGGTATTCTTTTTTAATTTTCTCTTTGCTTTACTGTTAAACAATTTCGTTCCTATAAATCGTTTTCGGTTAACATTTTATTGTGCTTAATACCTAAATGACATAGATATATTTTATCCGTATATTCAAAAAAGTAAAACCCCTTAGCAAGTTTACTTTTTTTTGTAAGCAATGGCAGGTATATATGCTCAAATCATCAAATCTTATCTGCTTAACAGTTTGATTGCAATTGAATTCAGGTCTGCCTTTATAAATCTTTATCTTTGTACACTAATGAGTGATATGATGAAATTTAAGTCTTTAATAAGCCTGCTTTTTTTATTTTCCTTTTTTATAGTTAAAGGGAATATACAAAACGCAGGTTTTGACAAATCGGCTTTTTACAGCGCAATGGCTTCAGATAATATGGAAGCCGTTAACAGCCAGTTAGCAGTAATAAAAACTTCATCCATAAATGACAAAGAAGCATACGAAGGTGCCCTGCTGATGAAAAAGGCCGGACTTGTTGCCAAAGCCAAAGAAAAATTAAGTCTTTTTAAAGCTGGGCGTTTAAAGCTGGAATCCGCAATAAAAAAAGATAAAGAAAATGCAGAGTTCAGTTTTTTAAGGTTGATTATACAGGAGCATGCCCCTAAAATTGTTGATTACAACAATAATATGCAAACTGATGTTGCTGCAATACGTTCCAATTTTAAAACACTACCAACCGTTGTTCAGCAGGCAATCAGTGATTACAGTAAAAAATCAAAAGTTTTAAAGCTTTCCTGGCCTTAACTTCGCAATGCATGAGTAAAAAAATTCTGGTTATTTATTATACGCAGTCGGGGCAATTAGAAGATATCTTAAATAATTTTACTGGCCCGCTTGTTGAAGCCGGCAACACTGTAGAAAAAGTAAGGGTTTATGTTGCCAATGATTATCCTTTTCCCTGGAATGGCAAAGCATTTTTTGCCGTAATGCCCGATTGTGTTTTAAGTGTACCAACCCAACTGAAGCCTTTTCAGCTTAAAGAAAATAAATACGACCTGGTTATAATCGGTTACCAGGCATGGTTTCTGTCGCCAAGCATCCCCGTTAATTCTATTTTAAATGATCCGGCTGTAAAAGCTGTTTTAAAAGATACACCGGTTGTTACCATTACCGGTGCAAGGAATATGTGGATCAGCGCCATGCAGCGTATTAAAAAAATATTGAAAGATGCTGATGCAAAATTAGTTGGCAGCATTTCCCTTTTTGATAAACATCACAATTTTATAAGTTTTATTACCATTTTTTACTGGATGTTTAAAGGCAAAAAAGGCCGTTGGCTGGGCATTTTTCCAACACCTGGTGTATCGGATGCTGATATAGCAAAAACAAGCGATTATGGCAAAACGGTTCAAAAATATTTAAACGGTACAAACTTTGATGGGTTACAGGATGAACTAATTCAGCAAAAGGCAATTGAAGTAAAGTATAACCTGATGTTCATCGAATCGAAGGCAAGTAAGCTTTTTGCTATATGGGCAAACATTATTGCAAAAAAGAAAAAAAAGACAGCCTGGCTTGTTGCATTCAAATATTATCTTTTAATTGCACTGTTTATAGCTGCACCGATAATACTGACAGTAGATTTTATTTTCTTTAAGCCATTCTTATCGGGCCGTATTAAAAAACAAAAACAACTTTATTCAGGCGTAAATTAATATAGAACAAATGTCATTAAACGAGGTTTACATTACAAATACTGCGGCATTTTTCCCCAACGATCCCGTTTCAAATGATGAAATGGAAGATTACCTGGGATACATTAATGATGCGCCATCCAGATCAAAAGCCATTGTACTCCGTAATAACGGTATAAAGAACAGGTTTTATGCACTCACCAAAGAGGGCAAGCCCACGCATACCAATGCACAGATGACCGCTGAAGCTGTAAAAGCATTATTTAAAGATAATCCGGAAGGAATTAAAAATATAGAACTGTTAAGTACCGGTACTTCCACACCCGATCAGTTAATGCCTTCGCATGGTGTGATGGTACACGGGCACCTGCCTGAAACTAAGCCATTTGAAGTAGTTTCACCTTCCGGCGTATGTTGTGCCGGTATGCATGCATTTAAATATGCTTACCTGGCAACTAAAGCAGGCGAGGTGCAACAGTCCGTTGCCACAGGTTCTGAACGTTTTTCTCTTTCTTTACTTTCGGGCAATTTTGAAGACGAAGCAAAAAGATTAAAAGAGCTTGTTGATGATCCTTATATCGGTTTTGAAAAAGAATTTTTAAGGTGGATGCTATCTGATGGTGCTGCAGCATTTCTTCTTTCCAACAAAAAAAATGAAACCGGCCTTAGTTTAAAGGTAGAATGGATAGAGGGCTTTTCTTACGCAAACGAACTGGAGCCTTGTATGTACCAGGCTTGCGAAAAACAAAAAGATGGTTCATTAAAGAGTTACCAGGATTATAGTCCGCAGGAATTAACGGCGCAATCCATCATGAGCATTAAGCAGGATGTAAAACTGTTAGGTAAGAATATTGTGTTGTATGGTGGTTATGGCGTAAGTGAATCGTTGGCGAGGCATGGCGTTAAGTCTGAAGAGATCGATTATTTTTTACCGCACATGAGCAGCAATTTTTTTAAAGACAAAATTTACCAGCAACTGATAGCTAACGGAACAGGCATTATGTACGATAAATGGTTTGTAAACCTAGACCGGGTTGGTAATGTAGGCGCAGCTTCTGTTTATTTTATGGTGAATGAATTATTTCACAGCGGCAAGCTTAAGGTTGGCGATAAAATATTTTTACTGGTACCTGAAAGCTCCCGTTTCTCTTATATGTACAGTTTACTTACAGTTTGCTGATGAGGAAAGCTATTAGCGAAAAGCTAACAGCCAATAACTAAATGCTTTTCAAATGAAAAAAGAAGAAATCCCCCAGGACGATGGCGCCCTCAACAAATTAACCAAAGAAGTAGTGTATGCTGTTGATGGCTCAGGTAAATATTCATCAGAATTAAGCACCGGTTGGGATGTAAAGACAAAAGCACTGGACCTTGCCTGGGAAGATATTGAAAAGCGCATTGAAGCTGCCCGGCAGAAAGTATTGAACAATGAAGCAAGTCCAATTTTATATTTTTTGGAATTGAGGTTGATGGACATGGGCATTCTTGCAGCTTATACCGGCTTTTGGAAATGGACCATCAAAAAACATTTAAAGCCTGCAGCGTTTAATAAATTATCCCAACAAAAATTACAGCAATACGCCGATGCATTTAATGTAACTGTGGAGGAGCTAAAAACAATGAACCTGCATGACAACTGATTTTAAACATTTACAGGCGGCACATTGCGAAAACGGCGTTACTACAAATCTGTTAAGAAGTGCCGGTGCCACAAAGCTTACTGAGCCGCTTGCTTTCGGCATTGGCTCTGGTTTATTTTATGTGCAGCTTCCTTTTCTTGTAATTAATAACGGCCCTGCCATTGCTTTCCGCACCATGCCAGGCTTTATTTTTAAAAGAACCTGCGATGCACTTGGTATCCCGGTTTTCAGAAAAAAGTTTTCATCCAGAGAAGCCGGAAAAAAATATTTAGATGATTGTCTTGCTCAAGGACAACCGGTTGGCGCACAGGTTGGCGTTTACTATCTTACTTATTTTCCAAAAGAATACCGCTTCCATTTCAATGCTCATAACATGATTGTTTTTGGAAAGGAAGATGGCCGCTACCTCATCAGCGACCCTGTAATGGAAACACCAACATCGTTAACTGAATACGAATTGGAAAGGGTGCGTTTTGCAAAAGGTGCTTTTGCGCCACGTGGGCAAATATATTATCCCAAAGAAAAAAAGATAGTTACTGATGAGCAGATGGCAAAGGCGATTGTAAAAGGCATTAAAAGAAACGTAAACCACATGATACGCATCCCCGGTAATATTGCCGGCGTAAAAGGTATTGCCGGCACCGGAAAAAAAATAAAGAAATGGAAAAGTAAACTGGGGGATGAAAAAGCAGGTTTGTATTTAGCGCAGCTGGTGCGTATGCAGGAAGAGATTGGAACCGGTGGCGGTGGCTTCCGTTATATTTATGGCGCATTTTTACAGGAAGCACACGCTTTTCTTCCTATTGATGAGTTGCTCGATATTTCAAAAATATTTACCGAAGCCGGTGATAAATGGCGCACTGCTGCCGTGCAGGCCGCCGGCATTTATAAAGGCCGCATCGGCAGCCAGGCCGATTATGATGTGATGGGAGATTATCTTATAGAAATTTCGGAGATAGAGAAAAAAGCTTTTCAGGCGTTGAGCAAAATAAAATGGAATTCATGAGCAATGCAGCCGTGCGTATAAATAATTTAGGATTTACTTATCCACGCCAATCAGCTTCCTGCTTTACTAATTTAAATTTAGAAGTACAGGAAGGCGAACGTTTTGGATTGTTTG
>JANMWP010000387.1:0-2479 GCA_031394065.1 Chitinophagaceae bacterium | reverse complement strand
GCTTAACCCGGTTATTGAAAATGATATGGATGACCGGACCGAACATGGTTACGCTTTTACAAATCATTATCAAGTTGATCCCAGGCTTGGTGGCAATATAGCCTATTATGAATTAATTGATGCGGCACATAAAAAGGGCCTTAAAATTATACAGGATGCTGTTTACAATCACTTGGGCATTCACCATTTTACAGTTGAAGATGCACCCATGAAAGACTGGCTGCATCAGTGGACCAGCTACACGAATACTACATTTAAAGACCAGGTTATTTTTGATCCTTACGCAAGCTTATTTGATAAAAAAATAATGGTTGATGGTTGGTTTTCTCAACCAATGCCTGATTTGAATCAAAACAATCCTTATGTTGCCAATTTTTTAATTCAGCATGCTTTATGGACGGTGGAGGAATTTGGTATTGATGGCTGGCGGATTGATACATATGCCTACAATGATCTGGCATTTATGAACCGCTGTAACAAAGCACTGGAAAATGAATATCTAAAAATTACACTTTTTGGCGAAACCTGGGTGCATGGTGTGCCCAATCAAAGTTATTTTGTGCAGAACAATTATAGCATTCCGTTTAAAAGCAACCTGCAGGCCGCAACCGATTTTCAAACACTATGGGGCATTACCGATGCATTGACGAAGGATTTTGGATGGACCGATGGAGTGAATAATTTATACACTACACTGGCGCAGGATTATGTTTACAAAGATGCCATGCGTAATGTTATCTTTTTAGATAATCATGATATGGCCAGGTTTTATTCTGTTATTGGAGAAGACATGGAAAAATATAAAACAGCCATCAACTGGTTGCTTACCTGCAGGGGCATTCCGCAGTTTTATTATGGCGGAGAATTAGGCCTGACGGGCTTTACAAACCCCAATGATGGCTATGTTCGTCAGGATTTTCCGGGAGGATGGAAAAACGATGCACACAATAAATTTATAAAAGAGAACCGCAATACAAAGGAAAATGAAATATGGAACCATGTTTCAACCCTGGCCAATTACAGAAAAAAATCTTCGGCAATTACCACAGGCAAAATGATGCAGTTTGTACCACAGGATGGTGTTTATGTTTACTTCCGGTACAATGATAAACAAACCGTAATGATTGTTATGAACACGGCTAAAGAAACAAAAATGGTATCGCTGAAAATTTTTGAAGAAAGAACAAAGGGCTTTTCTAAAATGCAAAATATAAATACTGGCGTGATATCAGATTTAAAAGATTTTACCCTTAATTCATATGGAAGCAGTGTATTAGAATTAGTAAAATAATAATTACAGGTATGGCGCATTGTTCAGGTTGGTTATATCCAGAGAAATAAATTTCGTAATTAAAATGTAATCAAACATAAAATATACAAAAATGAATATAAAAACACTATCAGCAATACAAACTGAAGTGCAAAGCATAAACAGCATTGCCTTGTCAGTTGATTGTGTAATTTTTGGTTTTGATGATCATAAACTCAAAGTTTTATTAATCAGAAGTGATCTTAAAAAATTCCTGGGTAAATGGTCTTTATTAGGCGATCTGGTTGATCCAAAAGAAGAACTGGATGCAGCGGCCAACCGGATTTTAAAGCAACGTACCGGCCTTGATGACGTTTTTCTGGAGCAGGTAAAAACCTTTGGCAGCCTGAACCGCCATCCGGCAGGCAGGGTAATTTCAGTTGCTTATTATGCACTCATCAATATCCAAAACCACAAATTAAAAATACTTGATAATGAATTGCATTGGCACGATATGAATGATATTACAGAACTGGCATTTGATCATATACAGATATTAAAAACCAGTTACGAGCAGTTACAACGCCGGGTGCAGGAGCATCCATTGGCATTCAGCCTTTTACCTAAAAAGTTTTCTTTGCGTGATTTACAAAATGTATATGAGGCTATTCTGGATATAAAAATGGACAGGCGGAATTTCAGAAAGAAATTTTTTGCCATGGATTTTCTGGTTGATATTAAAGAAATGGAAACAAATGTACCGCACCGGCCGGGTAAATTATATAATTTCAATTATACCAAATACCAAAAGAAAAAGAAAAAATGGGTGGGTATTGACTTTTAAACCGGAGAAACTCTTTATTTCAATTTTAAAAATAAATTTTAATGAACGCTCACAGGTTTTTTTATTAATCATTTACTATCAAAACAAATTATTATGCTTTTACAAAGAATCTTTTTTACTGTAATCATTATGTTTTCAGGCACGGTAGTTTTTGCACAGGTAAAAACTACAGCCACATCTCCCAATAAAAATATTCAGGTAAATTTTTGGTTGAATGATGCCGGCGTGCCGATGTATGAAGTGTTATATAAAAACAAAGCAGTATTGAAACCATCTGCCATGGGCTTTGAAATAAAGCAAACTATGAATAATACCATTTTGCCTTCTTTAAAAAACAAGCTGGCAATTACTGCTACTGCTCAAATAGCATCAGATACCAAATGGAA
>JANMWP010000378.1:0-3329 GCA_031394065.1 Chitinophagaceae bacterium | reverse complement strand
GCCTCCGCTAGCTAGCGGAGGAACCTTGGACTCAGATAATTTTTGTTTGTTTTTTTCTTCGTACTCTAATGCTCTTGCACGGATATTATTTCCATAATCAAAAGTGATGGCACCTTTACTTTGCAGATCAAGCATAAGCCTTACATGAAGGTACATGCTTTCGTAACTAAGGTCAATGTATTTCTGTGGATCTATTTCTCTTAATTTATTGGCTTCTTCATTATTGAGGGTGTGAGGTACATAACCTACCAAGGGGTCATGCGCCGATGTCTGATCGGTTAATGTATCGGGAATTATATTCCGCTCAAGCAATCTTATTAAAAGATAAATGGCATTGCACAATACACCAATGCTGACCGCTTTGCCTTCGGCTTTATATTTTAGCGCAGCATCAATGGCTTCATCAATGTTGGTATATTTTTCATCAAGGTATTTTGTCTCAATTCTTTTATCAATGCGCCACTCTTCTACTTCAGCAATTAAGGCAACACCTTCATTCATGGTAATTGCTAAAGGTTGTGCACCACCCATGCCACCGAGTCCGGCAGTTACGTTCAAAGTATGTTTAAGGGAACCCCCTCCGCCCCCTGAAGGGGGAATTGAACTTAGCGAAGATTGTGTAGAGTTAGCTGAAAAGTGAGTGTTAGCAATGGCTGTATAAGTTTCATAAGTACCCTGCACAATACCCTGGCTACCAATATATATCCAGCTGCCGGCAGTCATCTGGCCGTACATCATGAGCCCCTTTTTTTCAAGCTCATCAAAATGTTTCCAGTTGGCCCAGTTAGGAACGAGTTGAGAATTGCTGATTAAAACTCTGGGAGCATCTTTATGTGTTTGCAAAATACCAACAGGTTTGCCACTTTGTATTAATAAAGATTCATCGTTCTCTAAAACTTTTAATGCTTTTATGATATTATCCAGTGCTTCAAAATTGCGTGCTGCTTTACCACGGCCACCATACACAATCAAATCATCGGGACGTTCGGCTACTTCAGGATCAAGGTTGTTTAACAGCATGCGGAGGGCAGCTTCCTGTATCCATCCTTTGCAACTGATTTGGTTTCCGGTTGGGGTTTTGTATTTTACGGGGTCGTAGTTTTTTGTAATTATTGACATAATTTTTTTATTTTTTACCACAAAGGGCACTAAGTTGAGCACAAAGAACACTAAGTTTTCATTGTGAACTTTGTGTTACTCCTTCGTGTGCTTCGTGGTTAGATTTCTTTTCTTATAAATGCTACTGCCTTCATCATATCGGCATGCAAAATTCTGTCGGCATTATTAAAGCTTACTTCTTTACGGAAAGCAGTTACAATCTCTTCCAGCAACGCTGAGGTTTTTAATGGCCTGCGGAATTCCAAAGCCTGCACGGCAGTTAATAATTCAATAGCCAATACTTTTTCAACATTATCCACTACCCTTTTACATTTGGTGGCTGCATTGGCACCCATGCTCACATGGTCTTCCTGGTTATTGCTGCTGGGTATGGTATCAACAGATGAAGGCGTACAAAGCTGTTTGTTTTCACTAACAATTCCTGCTGCAGTATATTGTGGAATCATCAATCCGGAATTTAACCCGGGATTTGAAACCAGGAATGCAGGTAATCCTCTTTGTCCGCCAATAAGCTGATAGGTTCTTCTTTCAGAAATACTGGCCAGTTCAGCCATCGCAATTGCCAGAAAATCTAAAGTAATGGCCAAAGGTTGTCCATGAAAATTCCCTCCGCTTACAATCAAATCATCATCCGGGAAAATATTTGGATTATCAGTTACCGAGTTTATTTCTTTTATAAAAACACTGAGGATATAATCGAAACTGTCTTTGGTAGCACCATGCACCTGCGGAATACAACGGAAAGAATATGGATCCTGCACCTGCGTTTTTTTCTTAGCTGCCATTTCACTCCCGTTCAGTAATTGACGCATGGTTGCAGCAGTTGATACCTGCCCGTTGTGTGCACGTATGGCGTGAATATTTTCGTGTAGCGGTTCGGTGGTACAATCAAATGCATCGTAGCTGATGGCTGCAATAATATTTGCCCATTTAATTAACCGGTCACATTGAACCAGGTTATGCAAACCATAAGCAGTCATAAACTGTGTACCATTTATTAAAGCAAGCCCTTCTTTGCTTTTTAATTCGATTGGTTTCCAGTCGAATTTGTTAAGTGCTTCTGCCGCAGGCATTTTTATACCGGCATGGTACACTTCGCCCAAACCAATTAAAGGCAAACTTAAATGACTGAGCGGTGCCAGATCGCCTGAAGCACCCAATGAGCCTTGCGTGTAAATCACGGGTAGTACATCGTTGTTGTACATATCCATCAAACGTTCTACGGTATCGGTTTGTACACCGGAGTAGCCATAACTGAGCGATTTTATCTTAAAAGCAATCATCAGCTTTACAATTTCCTTCGGAACCTCTTCGCCCATGCCACAGGCATGAGATTGTATCAGGTTACGTTGTAGTTCCTTCAGTTGTGTTTTATCAATCTGTACATTTTGCAAAAAACCAAAACCGGTATTGATACCATAGAATAAAGTTTCGGAATTATACATCTTATCATCCAGGTATTTACGGCATTTGGTTATGCGGTCATGTGCATCAAAAGTGATGGAAACAAGCTGATCGTGTAACAGTAAGTTCTTTATCTGCTGAAAATCGGTAGGATTTTTATCTAACGGTAAATAATTATAACTCATTTAAATGTGCTGTTAGTTTGGGCAATCGTTAAAAACATAATAACTTGTTCAAAAGTAACACAAAAACCGACATGAGGGTTGCCAACCTTGCACAGGTTGTAACGGCCTGCTGAGATGAAACAAAGGTTGGCAACCCTGATAAAAATCAACACAAAAACCGCTTTTAACTATGGGATTATTAGCACTTGCCATTGCACCCGGTATTGTAATATGTCTTTTTATTTATTTCAAAGACAAATATAACCGAGAACCATTGGGATTAATGCTACTGAGTTTTTTTTTGGGTATGGTGGCCATTATACCTGCAATAATAATACAGCTGGCATTAACTAAACCTGCTAACCAGCTAATGGGCGAAGGAGTTATGTATACAGCAGTTTTTGCCTTTTTAATTGTAGCACTAAGTGAAGAAGGCAGCAAGTTTTTAGCATTGCGTTTTGTGCCTTACCGGCGAAAGGCTTTTGATGATCCCTTCGACGGCATTATATATGCTGTAATGGTAAGTATGGGTTTTGCAACGCTTGAGTATATAGGTTATGTTTTGCAAAATGGATTGGGTACGGGCATATTAAGGATGTTTTTATCGGTACCTGCACATGCAACTTTTGCAGTGCTGATGGG
>JANMWP010000330.1:0-3642 GCA_031394065.1 Chitinophagaceae bacterium | reverse complement strand
CTTTAGGCGAAACCTGTTTGGAAAGACTAGGATTTAAACCAGAGCAATACCAGGATTTTGGATGGAGCCTTTTGGAAGCCTTAGGATATACCGATGATGAAATTGACGCAGCCAACATATATATATGTGGTACCATGACGGTGGAAGGTGCTCCTTATTTAAAAGACGAACATTTGTCTGTTTTTGATTGCGCCAACAAATGCGGACAAATAGGCGAACGCTACATTCATGCACACGGACATATCCGTATGATGGGTGCTGCGCAACCTTTCTTAAGCGGTGCCATTTCTAAAACCATCAACCTGCCAAACGAAGCTACGCAGGCCGAGATTGCAGACTCTTACAGGCTTAGCTGGGAGATTGGTTTAAAAGCATGCGCTTTGTATCGTGATGGTTCTAAATTATCGCAACCGTTAAGCAACAAGAGCGACAAGAAAAAGAAACTGGACGAAGTGATCAGCGAAGAGAATGCAGCCTCATTGGCCGCAGATATTTCTACCATGGTTGATATGGGCAAACTTACCATTGACGACCTGCTGGATGAAATGAACAAGCGTGTGCAGAACAGTGCAGACACCACTTTAAAACGCCAGTTGGCAATGATCGTTGAAAGACGTGCATTACCAGCCAAGCGCCGTGGCTTTACACAAAAAGCAAAAATAAACGGGCAGGCATTGTTTCTGCGTACCGGCGAATACAACGATGGTACTTTAGGAGAGATCTTTATAGACATGGCGAAGGAAGGTGCTACCATGCGTAGTATGCTTAACTGTTTTGCCATTGCTATTTCCATCGGCCTGCAATACGGTGTGCCTTTGGAAGAATATGTTGAAAAATTTGTTTTCACACGCTTTGAACCAAGCGGCATGGTTGATCATCCGAATATCAAGAGCGCAACCTCTATCATCGATTTCATCTTCCGCTCACTGGCGTATGAATATTTAGGCAGGAACGATTTAGTTCATGTACTGGATACTCCCGAAGTACTAAACCAGGGTAACGAAGAATGGGATGTAAATACACCAACCATTGGCGATCGCAAACCAGAGTTGAGTGAAGTAAGGGTAATGGGTGCTGCTAAACCTGCACAACCTGCAACCGCACAACACCGCACCGCACATAAAAAAACAGAAGGTGGTATGGATGCCGTTAATGCAGCAGCTAAAAGCATGCAGAGCGATGCACCTGCCTGTAACACCTGCGGGCACATTACCGTACGCAGCGGAACCTGCTATAAGTGTTTGAATTGTGGCAACAGCATGGGCTGTAGTTAATTTGGTTTGATAAGCACAAACATAAATTTAAAACCATCGGTATAAAAACCGGTGGTTTTTTTGTGGGACGAACTTTAGTAACGTTGATTGGACTTCATTGGCGACGTTCCGTTCAACGGTATATCATTGGGGAGCAGTATAGACCTTTTTATTTTTAAAATTTTATTGCTGAGAATCTTTAGTTCCGTTAGGAACTTGTTGTGGGTAGAGACCAGGCAGCAGTACAAAGCGTTCCTTCGGAACGCCTCGTGCTTTTTTGTGATTCATTCTACCAATAAGATGTTCCTACGGAACAGAAGAAAAAAAAATATTTCGTCCGCACAAAGTCTCTCAAATAATTTCTTATTGCCCCAACCAATCTTTAAAGCCATTCACTCTTTCCCGGCTCACAACAGTTTCGGTGTTTGTTGCAGGTGTAATTTCTAATTTCAATCTTCCGCCAAGCCAGGTATGCACTTTTTTTATGGCATCAATGTTTACCAATAAATGACGGTTGATGCGGTAAAATTTATTGGGCTGCAATTGTTCTTCCAATTGCGACAGGTTGCTTTCGAGCAAATGTTTGTTGTTGCTAAAATCTACCGCATAACAGAGTTTACCATCGGCATAACAAAAAGCTGTGGCATCAGTTTTAATATAACTTAACTGCTGCCCTCTTTTTATCAGCAGGCGCTCTTTGTATTTTGCCGTGTTCATATCCTGCACCAGCTTCATAAATTTTTCAGAAAAATCATTCCCTTTTTTTAAATACAATTGCCGATATTTTTCAACGGCAAGGCGGAGTTCTTCCTCATCAATGGGTTTTAACAGGTAGTCAATGCTATTTACTTTAAAAGCTTTTAATGTGTATTTATCAAATGCGGTTGTAAAAATTACCGGTGTCTTTATCTGTACCTGCGAAAAAATATCAAAACTTAAACCATCGGCCAGTTGTATATCCATAAAGATGAGATCGGCATTGGGCGCCGATTGAAAATATTGTACAGCCGAAGCCACACTGTCCAGCCGCTTTACAACATCAATCTCATCGCTGATTGATTGCAGTAATTTGCTGAGCTGGTTGGCTGCCGGTGTTTCATCTTCTATGATTATTACCTTCATATTATTTGGCTATGAGTGGTATGGAAACGGTAAAGCTTTCACCGCTTTCTGTCACTGTAACTTCATCATTGCTGAATAGTTTGTAGCGGTTTCGTATATTATCCAAACCAATTCCTGTTGATTCAATCTGTTGGTTTTTTATCTGCAGGTTATTGCTTACAAGTAAGTGTCCGTTTTCGGCAAATACTTTAATCTTTAAAGGTTTTTCGGCCGAAACAATATTGTGCTTAATTGCATTTTCCATCAGCAACTGCAGCGATAAGGGCACAATCTGTTGCTGTAGTTTTTCTGCCGGGACATCAATAATAATATCCAGGTTATCACCAAATCTTGTCTTTAATAAAAAACCATAAGCTCTTAAAACATCCAGTTCATCTTTTAAGGGAATTGTTTTTTCATCCTGCACTTCCAGAATATGGCGATACACTTTAGACATTTGATGCACAAACTCAATGGCCTGGTCGGGTGTATCGGGTATAATGGCAGTGAGTGTATTGAGGTTATTAAACAGGAAGTGCGGATTTACCTGTGTTTTAAGCGCATCCAGCTGGGCTTTCAGGCTTTCTCTTTTCAGCGTTTCTTTTTCTTCTACCGATTTTTTAAGCTCATTTATAAAGTAAATACTTTCATAAATAGCGATGATCATAATGGTACAAAATATGGCGGCGGAATTGGATTTGATGAGTGTATCTGTTTTAAAATGCCCGCCATAATTATCCTTAAAAACAAAGTCATCCATTATCCAGCCGAGGAGGTTATTACCGATGATGGTAAACAGGAACATGCTTACAGACTGGTGAATTAACCGTTTACGAACATCTTTAAACAACGGATATTTGGTGCGGCTCCAGATCATGATCAACCGGTCGCCGGCCCATAAAAGAATGGTGATAATGAGACAGGTAATAAATTTATCCCAGCCAAAATAGGGTTGGCTGTCGAAGCGGCACCCCAAAAATACAATAGGTACAATAAGGCATAAAACCGGAACGGTGAATAATATCAACGGTCCATCATTAAAACCTATTTTACAATTTGTGCGTTTCATTGTAGTAAAGATATAAAACCCACAGGTTTAATCTGTGGGTTTATACTGTTGATTATTTATTTAAGAACTATTTTCCGTTACGGCCATTGTAAGTTTCAACAGCATCTTTCAGCTGGGCGATATCTGCCTGTGCTGCTTTTGCTTTTTCAATGGCGGGTGCATATCCACCAAAGCTATTTGTTACCACATCATTTAAATTTTTCTTCGAAACCAGTTTCA
>JANMWP010000310.1:0-1879 GCA_031394065.1 Chitinophagaceae bacterium | reverse complement strand
CGGGCCAATGGCCAAAAAAAGAAACATATACTGCTGATCAAAATGCACTGATAAATAATTAAGCAATTGAATACTGGCAATGGTGATGGAAAATCCAATGCAGGTAACCATTGTTATGGCCGTTCCTTTAATTGATACAATGGCATTTTGTGCAACCATGGATGAGAATAATGGTGAATCTGCAATAACAACCAATCCCCAAAAAACTAAAAATAAAATAAAAGGAATAACCGGCAGATAAAAAGCCAGTGGCGAAAACAGGCAGCAGCAGCCGGATAAAAAGAGTGAAATACAAGCAGTTTTTTTTGTTCCGAATATTTGTGAGAGATAACCACCTGCCACACAGGCCAACCCACCGGCAGCTATAATACAAAACGATGCATACGAAATATTCAAATTTGTACCCCGCTGCATATTATTATAAGTCACTAAAAGAACCGGCACAAAGGCCCAAAAGGTGTACAGCTCCCACATATGCCCAAAATAACCAAAGGCAGCAGAACGAAAAGCTTTGTTTTTAAAATTGCTGAATACATCCCTGTATTGTAATGATTGAATTTTGCTTTGATAAGGCCCCCGGGGTACAAACAACAACATTAAAGCACCACCTGTAACTGATAAGGCTGATGTAAAATACAAAACTGTTTTCCATGGCAGAACAGTGGTTAAACTTTTTACCAGGTGCGGAAATGCAGTGCCGATTACTAATGCCCCTACTAAAAATCCCAGAGCTTTCCCCAATCCCTTTTCATAATAGTCAGCAGCAATTTTCATCCCAACGGGATAAATACCTGCCAGGAAAAAACCGGTTAAAAACCGCATCAGCAATACATTTGTAATTCCCGAATCAATAAATACAATGCTTAGATTTGAAATGGCTGCAAATAAAGCGCTGTAGAAAAAAACTTTTGAATGGGGGAAGCGGTCGGCAATGAGCAAAGTTGCATAAACCAAAGTGCCGGCAATAAAACCAAACTGTACTGCCGATGTCATACTACCCAATGCTTGTGGCGAAATATGTAAATGCAATACCAGGTCGGGCAAAATTGCATTGCCTGCAAACCAAAGTGATGTACAAAAAAATTGTGCAGTCACTATTGCCGGTAAAATATGGCTGCTGATTCTGGGCATAATTACTTTTGTAAAGCAGTTGTAACTGGCAAGCAGTGCATCAGTTTGCAATCCTCGTTAACAATTTTGCTGTCAGTCTGAGCTTGTCGAAGACGGGTTAGGTTAATATAGCCCCGGTTTCGACAAGCTCAACCTGACAACTTTTCAAACTGATGCACTACTAATTGGTAATAAAAATAGCAATAATCAACCAGTGCCAATTGATTATTTAAAATGAAAGGGAAATGTTACTTTCGTACAAACTACACAACAAAAAACAGATAATAAAATGAGTGAAATTAAATTAACGCAAGGCGAAATTCAGACAGTTAAAGGAATTATGAAATTTGAATTATATGATGATGATGCACCCATTGCAGTGGCTAACTTTAAAAAATTAGTGAGCGAAGGTTTTTATGACGGGCTTGCATTTCACCGGGTAATACCCGATTTTATGATACAGGGCGGATGCCCGAATGGAACCGGTGCAGGTGGTCCCGGCTATACCATTAACTGCGAATTAAAAGGCAGCAAGCAATATCACGACCGTGGCGTAATGTCCATGGCTCATCGTGGACTAAATACAGGAGGCTCGCAATTTTTCATTTGCCATAGCCGTGCCAATACACAGCACCTGGATGGTGTACATACCTGTTTTGGAAAAATTGTTGATGGTCTGGATGTTATTGATGATATAAGGGGAGGGGATGTAATGGAAAAAATAGTTATCAGCTAAAACATAATTTTTTCAGTAAAGGCTTTTTCCGGT
>JANMWP010000287.1:0-7353 GCA_031394065.1 Chitinophagaceae bacterium | reverse complement strand
GCATCTAAAATTAAGTAACGCGGTTTGTTTTCGCTGGCCACCTTGGCGGCAAAACCACTGCCCATACTGCGGCCGTAAACAATGATGTGATTCTCGTGGTATTTTGCTGCAAGTGTTTCGTACACAAACTGCATATCGCTCAGCATATCTTTTTCGTTGCGCTTGCCGGTACTTTTGCCAAAGCCCCGGTAATCAACCAGCACCACATCATATTTATAGCGGTAAAAATCTACAGCGTATTTAGACCATCCTTTTATACTGCGGCTGTTGCCATGAAAATACAGCACAAGTCCCAACGGTTTATCAACAGTAAAATGCAGGCCATTGATGCGTACGCCGGGCTCTACATCAAAAAACAATTCATCAAAGGGTACATCGTATTTGTAAATAAAATCCTGTTTTAATTTTTCGGGCTTGAAAATAAATTTCTCCTGCAAAAAATAAACAATAATGGATAGTGCTGCAATACCGAGGATGATATAGAGAGCGATTTGTAACAAAGATCAGTTTTGGGTTTTGTATTTGGTGTTTTGGGTTATTAGCACCCTGTTAAATTAAGCATTCTGTGGCAAACTCCTGACTCCTAACTATTATCTCCAAACTCTGTCTCCCATGCTTCGGTACCACCAATAAGGTTGATGAGATTTGTAAAAGGAAATTTTTGCAGCAACCGCTGAATGGCTACCTGGCTGCGTATGCCTTTGCGGCAATAGAGGATGACAGGCTTATTAGTTGCGATCTTATCTAACTGCTGCGTTATTTCATTCAGCGGAATTAACTCGCCGCTGATATTAAATTCTTCGTGTTCGTAAGGTTCACGAACATCAATAAGCTGAAAATCCTCAGCATTATCAATTTTTTGTTTTAGTGCTATGGCAGTTATTGAATTCATACTCCTGATCCCCTAAAGCACACTTTCACTTACAATAGCTTTTGGATTTTTAAAAAGTAGCTTTTCTTTAAAATAGCCCCATTTTTAATTGTCGGCAAATGATTTATAAAATATAAACTGTTTAACCTTTTTATTTTTGCCTCTATAAGTTATTAAGTATCCAAAATGCATTATACGCCCGATAGTATAATTTGTCATATCTCTTTCAACACGGATAATATCCGAATAACCTATTCTGAGATCCTTTGAGTTTATAGTAATTGAATCATCGCCATAACTAAATCCCGAACTAATTCCGCCGCTTCCTTTATTATAAACATATCCCAGTATAATAAGCACAATCAATATGATCCAAATTTCCATCTATTACTTAATTTATTTGCATTTTAAGTAAAAGCTTGCAATCAAATACTCCAAACTCCCCCTTTAGGGGGCCGGGGGGATTTATTCCTCCTCATCGGGATAAACCCTGGATAATTTTAATTTACTTACCGGTGCTATTATTAATGGGAATTTTTCTACCTGCACCGTATTCTGCTCAAGGCCAAAACCTTTTTCTTCGCTCAACGAAATTTCCTTTAACCAGAAATACAGTTTCATGATAACCCTTTCAAAGAACGGCAGTTCATTATCCTGGCTCAGGAATTTTTCCATTACCACAAAACGGAAATCGCCTACCACATTATTACGTTGCTGGCTTTCGTAACGGCTGGTAACATTTACCTCCCGGTTGTTTACCAAATCCTCTACCACTTTTTTAAACATCAGGTTAATGCGTGGTGCCATACGAAACCCCAGCCTGAACTCAACCCGGATGATATCATTGGGTATGATATGCTCAACCGAATATTCGCAGGTGTAAGGGTCATCCATGGTATCAACATGCACAAACCAGAAAATATCGGCACGTTTTGGTTTACCACTCAGTATGCTGTAAATAATTTTATGCTCAATCTCTTTGGGATTATTGGCACTGGTCAAATACACCAGGTGTGTAGCATATTTGGGTACCGATGTATCGTTGCTTAGTTCTTCCAGCTTGGGTACATATTCTTCAAGCCGCACAAACTCCACGTAACGGTTTTTTACCTTACGTGCCCTGTACCAGATATACATTACGGCAAACAAACCACCACCAACAATTAAAGTAACATAACCACCATGCGGAAATTTATCGAGATTGGCAATTAAAAAACTCAGTTCAATAGTTAAAAAAACTGCCAGGAAAAGATAGATCAGATACGATTTTACCCGGTGCAGTACCATAAAGTTAGCCACCAGTATAGTGGTAGCCAGCATACATAAGGTAATTGCCAAACCATAAGCCGCACCCATGGCACTGGAGGTTTGAAAATATAAAGTAATACCAACGCACCCTACAAACAACAGTGTATTTATGCCCGGCACAAATAACTGTCCCTTTGCTTCGGTGGGATAATTAATTTTCATTTTGGGCCACAGGTTTAGCCGGATGGCTTCACTTATTAACGTAAATGAGCCACTTATTAAAGCCTGGCTGGCAATGATGGCGGCAGCTGTTGCAATGATAATACCGGGTATTAAAAACCAATCGGGCATTACGGCATAAAAAGTTTTGCCTTCAAAAATTTTACCTGTTTGGTTTTGCAGCAGCCAGGCAGCCTGGCCTACATAAGTTATCAGCAAACATGATTTTACAAATATCCACGACCGGCGAATATTGCCCCTGCCACAATGACCAAGATCGCTGTAAAGCGCTTCGGCACCCGTTGTACAGAGAAATACGGCACCCAGTAACCAGAAACCACCGGGATATTCTTTTAAAAATTTAATTGCTTCGTAAGGGTTCAAGGCTTTAAAAACACTAAGGTTATCAGTTATATGAGATATGCCCAATACCGCCAACATGCTGAACCACGCCAGCATAATGGGGCCAAATAATTTACCAATACTCAGCGTACCAAACTGTTGAAGAAAAAATAGCAATGCCAAAATAGCTATTACAATGATTATTATTATCCTTGTAGTTGCATCCTCTATAAACTCCTGACGTTTTACTAAATCGGTAATAGCATTTATTTTATCATGTGGCAGAAACCAATTAAAAAAACTGGTAATTTTTAAACCCTCTATAGCAGAGGCTACCGAAATTGGCGGCGTTATCATACCATCGGCCAACAAGGCTGCACCACCAATCATAGCAGGTAATACCAACCACTTGCGCCTGCGCCGTACCAATGTATATAATGAAAAAATTCCACCTTCTCCCCTGTTATCGGCCTGTAAAGTAAGTATAACGTACTTGATGGTTGTTTGCAGGGTAAGCGTCCAGATGATGCAGCTTAATGAACCTACTACTAAGAGTTCGGTAATAATTCTGCCATGAATAATTTCATCAAAAACGTAGAGCGGAGAAGTACCGATATCGCCATAAATAATTCCTAAAGCAACCAATAGGCCGGCTGCGGTAACCTTGCTAACTTGTTTAGACACAGTAAAGAATTAAACCTTTGCCAGGGTAATTACAAAATATTATTGAAGCTGGATTTGCCATTTTTTAAAATGCAGGTACAAATGTAGAAGTAAAACGTAAAAACAAAGAGAATTATTTTTTACCTAACCCCCAGCCTCCTAAAGAATCGGTACTGGCTCTGTATAAATGGAGAAGGATAAGAGCGTAGATTGTAGTGGTTGGTTTTACCTGGGCCTGCACAGAATTAACAATTACTAAAAGCAGTATTATTGTAATTTTGAAAAGATTTTTCACCATTGGTAGTTTTGGTTTGATTATGCAAACAAGTAAAAACAGGTTTATGCAGATTTTAAAGACACGGCAATTGTTATTAATCGCCATCATACAGTTTTTGTTTTTGATGAATGGCACGGCTCAATATAAAAGCTTTAAACTGAATGCCGGGGGCGATACCCTGAATGCCATCGACAAAAAAGATATGAAACAGGGAAAGTGGGTAATGCATGTGGAACCTTTAAGAGGTGAACCCGGTTATGAAGAAGAAGGAATTTTTAAAAATAATAACAAGGAAGGCATCTGGCGTAAATACAGTTTAACAGGCGATATTATTGCTGTTGAATTGTATAAACTGGGTGGCAAAGATGGTATTCAGCAATATTATACTTACCTCGGCGATCTGATCAGGGAAGAAAGCTGGCGGGGATATGACCCCGATGCGCCTTATGATACCATTGCCGTTTATGGCGAAGGCAATAATGAAATTATTGATTATAAAATTGTGAAAGCAGACCAATACAGTGTAAAACATGGAGAATGGAAATATTATGAAGCCGGAAGCGGCCGTTTGGTAAAGGTTGAAAAATATGACAGGGGCCACCTGGAAACGCCAACCGATAATGCCAAAACTGTTGTTGCCGCTCCGCCTGCTAAAAAGAAAGAAGTTGAAAAAACACCCCAAATGATGGAATGGGAAAAGAAGAATAAAGGAAAAAAGAAAGTGGTTAGGGATGGAAGGACTTACTCAGGGGGTTAACTTACCTGAAATTACTGTTGCTGAAAAAACCGTTGAAAAAATAACAGTTGAAAAGGAATTGCATTACTCCAGTATTGCCAGCTGTGTTCACCTGGCCGCTCAATATATTCGTGTTTTATTTTCAGCTCTATCATTTTTTGATGCAGCCTTCGGTTAGCATTAATGAAAATATCTTTATCACCACAATCAAAAATTATTTTTACATCGGTGTTTGTATAATTTTCTATTAAATTAATCACCGAAAAGTCGTGCCATTCCTTTGCATGTAAAATGGTATCGCCTATTCTTTTGCTGATGTCATACCTGTTTTTACTTTCTTTCAGATCTATAACACCACTCATGCTGCCGGCTGCACCAAAAATATTTGAATGCCGTAAAGCCAGAAATAAAGCGCCCTGGCCACCCATGCTTAAACCAGTAATGGCCCGGTGGTTTTTATCGGCAATTGTGCGGTAATTCTTATCAATAAAACCAACTACCTCTGTAGCTATATGTGTTTCGTATTTGTAGGCAGTATCAACCGGGCTGTCAAAATACCAGCTGCTGTAAGCCCCGTCGGGACAAACTATCAGCGTTTGATACGTATCGGCATATTGATTTAATGCAGGCACTTGGGTTATCCAGTTGCTGTAATTACCAGCGTAACCATGTAACAGATAAACCACCGGAAAACTGTTTTTCCTTTTTTTATAACTATCAGGTTGTATTACAACTGCGTTGATGTATTTGTGCATACTGTTGCTGTAGATAGAAACCGTATCTACAGTGCCTGCCTGCGACGCAGATGTAAAGATGAGGAAGCAAACAAAGGAATAAATAAATTTCATAGTATTACTTTCAGTTCGGAAAGCAGTTCAATTATTTAATTTTAAGGGTTAGTGATTGCACCGTTTTTTCCAACGCTTCAATACGTACCTGTTGTTCTTTTACTGCATTGATAAGCAGAAAAACATAAGCTTGGTTATTCACTTCCCTGAGATCACTGAAGTTTTCATATACTTTTTTGTTTACCATATATGGCGCAATCTTCTCCAGTTCCTGGGCCACAATACCCACCTGTTCGTTGTTGGTTTGGTATGGTGCTTTTTCATTGTAATTAAAGGTGACCGGCCGTATTTGTTTTATTACATTCAAGCCATCGGTAAACTCGCCGGTAATTGTTTTTACCCTTTCATCTGAAAAAACACCCCAAACACCGGTTGCATTATTGGCGGAGCCATTAACAGAAAGTTTAGCTGTGGGCCCGGTGGTACCAATACCAACATTTCCGCCATTAACAACAAGTCCGATGTTAGCCCAACCTGCAGAATAATCCTCCATTTCCAGGTAACTGCCGTTATGCTGTATCCTGGCAACATCGCTACCATTTCCTCTAAAAAGCAGTCCGGCAGTATTAAACTGGTTCTCAATAGTTACCTGATGTTCGCCAAAGCCTTTAACATGTAAATAATTAGAAGGAGTTGAAACACCTATACCTATATAGGTTCCGTTTTCTCCCAAAACCAAACTATTACTTGCACTAACAAAAGCATTATAACCAATTGCAGTAGCATTGGTTAAGCCGCTGGAATTACTGCCAGCCTGGTAACCCACAAAAGTGCAATTGGTTCCATTAATGGCACTAAGGCCAGTATTGGCACCCACGCCTGTGTTACCATCATTATAATTTGCATTCATCGCATTGTTTCCAATGGCTACATTATTACTGCCTGCATGGTTTTGGCGTAATGCCAGGTAACCCATTGCTGTATTATAATTACCTGATGAATTCTCGAGAAGTGCTAAATTTCCGGAAGCTGTATTATAACTACCTGTAGTATTGGCTGACAAAGCTTCGCTTCCCAGAGCTGTATTAAAAGAGCCTGAGTTAGCCTGGGACAGGATTCCATAACCAATTGCTGTATTGTTTGAACCACTATTGATGAAAAGTGCCATGTATCCATTGGCTACATTATAACTGCCAGTACTGTTATTTTTAAGTGCCATTGAACCGGTTGCAGTGTTATAATTGCCTGAAGTGTTTGAATAAAGTGCCCGGTAACCAACTCCAGTATTCTCATTACCATTTGTGTTACTGTATAATGCGTCTGTTCCCACCGCCGAATTTTTATTACCGTTCAGGTTGCTTTTCATTGACTGGTAACCGGCGGCAGTGTTTTCGTTGCCCGTCATAAAGCTGCCACCATCCAGTGCATAAGCACCAAAGGCTGAATTATTGGTACCCGTTGATACGTGTGCCATTGACAGGCATCCGTAGGCTGAATTGAATGACCCCACACTGTTATAACTAAGAACCCAACTACCGGTGGCTGTATTACCTGTACCACCTGTATTAGAAGTAAGTGCATATTGGCCGGTTGCGGTATTGTCTGAACCATTCGTATTCTGGTTTAAAGCGTTAAAACCAATCCCTGTATTGGCTGTTGAAGCATTAATATTACCTGCCTGGTATCCTAAAAAAACATTGCTGGTTGCATCTATTAATCCTGCTTTTTGATTATTTACCCGGAAACCAAGAGCCACATTATCCGTTGTGCCAATGAAATTAGTGCCGGCAACAGTTCCGCTATTACCGGTTAATGACCAGGCTGTGCCGGTAACAATTTTTGTCCAGACAGTACCATTCCAGTAATAATAACCCGGTGTAACATTACTTACTGTTGTAGTATTGTAAACCAGCAAACTGGTGGCAGGACTTACGATGGTAACAACATCTGATGTGCCTGTTAAGGCAACTCTTGGAATCAGTATCCCCTTGTTAGAACTACTTACATCCAATATTGATGAACTATTGGCAACAGCACCAGTAGTATTCACTGCAAGGCTTTGGGCAGTTATTACATGCGAAAGCAGCAAAAAAGAAACAACCATTAATATTATGCCGAAGCTGCGGATTTTAAAAGTGTTGAAAGTTTTCATAATTCAGTTATTTGTTTTTGAAATAATAAAACCGTTTTTATATACAGAACATTAAGG
>JANMWP010000284.1:0-2207 GCA_031394065.1 Chitinophagaceae bacterium | reverse complement strand
TTCGTTGGTTACCTTATAACCTAAGTCTCCAATTCCTTTTGTAAGTTGTTCTTTAGTTTTGTTGCCATTCAACTCAAAGCTTACTTCGCCGCCAATAAAATTTACTTTTACATCTTTCAGTCCTTCTTTTTCCAGGTAGCGGTTAATGGTTAATGCACAGTTGGTGCAGGTCATGCCTTCTACTTTCCAGTCTACTTTTTCCATAATGCAAAATTATTAGTTGAAATTGTGACTGAATTACTAATGAAGGAAAATATCTTTGCAACATGGAGGTAAATTTTACACTTAACAGGATAGATGAAACAGCTACCCGGCTTTTGGCTGATCATGCAGATCAAAAACTGTTTGCATTTCATGGTGAGATGGGCGCAGGAAAAACTACTTTCATACATGCCCTGTGCTTAGCGATGGGAGTTACAGATGTAGTTACCAGCCCAACATTTTCCATTATCAATCAATATAAAACAACAACGGGGCAAACCATTTATCATATGGATTTGTATCGTATAAAGGATGAAAACGAGGCCATCAATGCCGGCATAGAAGATTGCCTGTACTCAGGTAATATTTGCCTGGTGGAATGGCCGGATAAAATTCCGGGAATTTTTCCCGATGAAACTTTACATATAACTATTACTTCTGTTGATGATAATACCCGAAAGCTGAAATATAATTTGTAATTTGTAAGCTTTCAAAATACTGTTATGGCTTCATCAAAACCCTTTATTTCCTCTTCTTTCAGTTATGAAACCCTGGAAGAAACCCTGGATATTAAACCCAAAGGCGCAGAGTTGTTTATTGGAATACCCCGGGAAAATTCTTTTAATGAAAACAGAATTGCCTTAACGCCCGAAGCTGTTGGCGTAATGGTTGCCAACGGACACCGGGTAGTTGTGGAAACCAAGGCCGGTGACGGGGCCAGTTACACCGATAAAGATTACAGCGAAGCAGGTGCAAAAATTGCGTACGATAAAAAAGAAGTTTTTGAATGTGATATCCTTGTTAAAAGTGCCCCGGTAAGCGATAGCGAATGTGAGTTGCTGAAGCCAAATCAATTTATCATTTCGCCCATACACCTGGCAGTAATGAAACGTGAGATATTGCAGAAGATGATGGATAAAAAAATTACTGCACTTAGTTTCGAAAATTTAAAAGATGATACCGGGCATAATCCTATTGTACGCAGCATGAGTGAAATTGCAGGCAGTGCAGTAATGCTTATTGCCGGCCAATATTTAAGTAAAACCAATAATGGTAAAGGAGTTTTGGTAGGAGGCATTAGCGGTATACCGCCAACAAAAGTTATTATTATTGGTGCCGGCATTGTTGGTGAATATGCTGCCCGTACAGCTTTGGCTATGGGTGCCAGTGTAAAGGTTTTTGATAATAGTATTTACCGGCTAAAGCGTTTGCAAAATAATATTGGTGTTCGTATGTGGACATCGGTGCTTGAGCCTAAGATTTTAGCCAAGCAATTAAAAACCTGTGATGTGGCTGTTGGCGCTTTAAGCGGTGCAGCAGGCAGAACACCGATTGTGGTTACCGAAGAAACTGTAAGCAATATGCGGCCGGGTAGTGTGATTGTGGATGTAAGTATTGACCATGGCGGTTGTTTTGAGACAAGTAAAGTAACCAGTCATGAAAAACCCGTTTTTACAAAATACGATGTGATACATTATTGCGTACCCAATATACCAAGCGGTTTTGCACGTACGGCTTCGCAGGCCATCAGCAATGTGTTAATGCCGCTGATGCTGGAAACCGGCGAGGATGGCGGTATTGACCATATTGTTTGGCATAAGATAAATATACGAAGCGGTATTTATTTATACAAAGGTAGCCTTACCAATTTTTACTTAAGCGAAAGGTTTGATCTGAAATTTACCGATTTGAATTTGCTGATAGCGAGTAAAAGATAAAATATGGCAAATTATATTTTTTCTAAACATGCACTTGAGAAAATTGAGGAAAGAGGAATTCCAATGCAGGTTGTATTAGGTGCGATAAATAATATTCAGAATCTTATTATTGAAGAAGAAATGGTAGTTCACCAGGCAATTGTTAACTTTGAAGGTGAAGGAGAATATTTAGTGAGGGTTTTCGTTAATACTATAAAACAGCCACCACTGGTTATTACAGTTTACAGAACTTCTAAACTTGATAAATATTATGAAAGTAAAATACGATAAGGAAGTAGATATTTTGTA
>JANMWP010000280.1:0-1537 GCA_031394065.1 Chitinophagaceae bacterium | reverse complement strand
GTTTGGATTTGTTGGATCAATCACCAGATCACCGCAACCGCTACTGTCGTTGGTGTGCAGTATAAGTTTCCAGGTGTCGCCGCCATCGGTTGTTTTGTAAACACCACGTTCGGGATGAATGTCATAAGGATTTCCAATAGCTGCAACATAAACCGTATTGGGGTTTGTGGGGTCGATGATGATGCGGTGAATATTTTTTGTTTTTTCAAGCCCGAGCATTTTCCAGGTTTTGCCGCCATCCATGGTTTTATAAATGCCTTCACCAATATTAATGGAGTTGCGGGGGTTGCCCTCGCCGGTGCCCACCCAAACCACAGATGGATTGCTTTGTTGAATAGCAACTGCGCCGATATTTAATGTTGGCTGCTCATCAAAAACGGGTGTCCAGTTGCTGCCGCTGTTTTCGGTTTTCCAAACACCCCCCGATGCGGTACCAATATAAATCAGATCGGGATTTGTATATAAAGCATCAATAGCCGTTACCCGGCCACTCATGCCTGCCGGGCCAATACTGCGGGGTTTCAGGTTTTTAAACTGATCAAGCGAAATTTTTTGGGAAGAGCCTGCTTTGCTAAAAAAAATAAAAAATAAACAGCAAATAATCGGACGAAGTTTCATCATTGTTGAAGTTTGAACAATGAAGGTGCAAAAAAAACGCCGTCAATACAAATGAAATGTATAAACGGCATTATTGATATTATCCGCCTTGGTTATTTTTTATCATCAAACTTTTTTTCGGCGTCTTTTGCCTTCTCAAAATCAAGAATTACCGAATTGATACAATACCGTAAACCGGTTGGCGGCGGTCCATCATCAAACACATGGCCTAAATGCGCTTTGCATTTGCCGCACATAACTTCGGTGCGTTTCATACCATAAGTATTATCGGGGGCATAAATAATGCTACCCTTGCTGATGGGTTCAAAAAAACTGGGCCAGCCGCAATTGCTTTCGAATTTGCCATTGCTGTTGAATAAAGGATTGCCGCAGGCAGCACAGTAATAAGTACCTCCTTCCTTATGATCCCAGAATTTTCCGGTAAAAGCCCTCTCGGTACCTTTTTCACGGGCAATATTGTAAACATCTTTTGGTAAGATTTTTTTCCACTCATCATTGCTGATCTCTACTTTAGCGGTATCTGTTTTTGAGAAAACGGGATTTTCTTTTTTAGTTGAATTCATATTGACTGTATTGGCTTGTTTAGCTGGCGAATTACTGCAGCCGGTAATAATTAATGAAAAAAAGATTGACAGGTAAAATAGAGGTCGCATATGTTTTAACAAATTTCGGGTTAAATAGTTTCTAATAATTACGAAACCCGGATATTTTAAGTTTTTAAACAGATTAATTATACTGTTAATGAAAATTTAAAGTACGATTGTTATATTTGCTATCTTCACAAGGATAGTTAGTATATGTTTAATTTGATATTATTTGGCCCTCCCGGGAGCGGCAAAGGAACGCAAAGCGAAAAATTAATAGCCAGATATGGTTTAAAACACCTGAGTACCGGTGATTTACTGCGTAATGAAATATG
>JANMWP010000270.1:0-5826 GCA_031394065.1 Chitinophagaceae bacterium | reverse complement strand
AGGGTGGCCGCATTTTTAAAAAAGGCGAAAAAATAAGAAAGCGGTTTAAATGTGTGGAAGTAAAGACAGGTAAATTTTATTTGTTTAGTGCGGTGTATGAAGATTCCACATTATAATTATTTTTTGAATTCTTTAATCATCCAGACATCACAACCGGTATGCCCGCTATTGCCCTGTGCAGCGTGCAAATAAGTAAAGCCCATTTTTTCATACATGGGTATGGCAACGGTTAATTCGGGCATGGTTTCTAAATAAATTTTTGTGTAGCCCAGTTCTTTGGCAGCATCAATACATTTTTGCAGCAATAATTTTCCAATGCCTTTACCTCTTGCTTTGCCAGATAAATAAAGTTTAACCAGTTCGCAGGTTCCATCAGGCAGGTTGGCAGTTGGGTAAATACCTCCGCCACCCATAATTTCACCATCCATTTCGGCAACAAAATAAATGCTGCCTTTTAGTGTAAATACGGCTGCCAAATGATCGGTTGTTTCATCAAAATAAACAGTGCCGGGCTTATTGGCTTTAAATTCAGCTAAGGTATCCCTGATGATTGTTGCCAATGCTTTATCATCGCCGGGTTGTATGGTTCTTATTAAAAGGTTTTGCATATTTTAAAAGAAAGGTTCATTCAAACTTAAGAAATTATTAAAACTTTGAACAAGATGCATATTTAAATTTTATTGCGTATTGACCCGGTAGCTTAAAATAAATCATTTAGTTAATACGGTTTAAGAAAAATCAATTATTTTCGGGAATCTCATAACAAAAAATTTTGGCTGATACTTTAAAATATACTGAAGAAGAACTGGTGGTTATGCTGCAAAGCAAGGATCAACAGGCATTTTCTTACCTGTACGATAATTATTCGGCAGCTTTAAACGGTATTATTTACCGCATGGTTGAAAGCCGGGAACTGGCCGAAGATATTTTACAGGAAGCTTTTGTGAAGATCTGGAATAATTTTTCGAGCTACGATACCGGTAAAGGCAGGTTATTTACCTGGATGCTGAATATTACCAGAAATCTTACGATAGATACATTGCGGAGTAAAGGATATAAAAAGCAGGCAAAAATCTCGGCTGATGAGAATTCCGTAAGTAACTTAACGGATGATGGCCGTATTGCTGAACGCTTTGATGCCATGGGCATTAGAAAGCAGTTGGCAAACTTAAAACCGGAGCAGCGGAGTATTATTGACCTGGCCTATTTTAACGGCTACACACAGGATGAAATTTCGAAAGAAATGGGTATTCCGTTGGGTACGGTAAAAACCAGGATGAGAGCTGCCATTATTGAATTAAGAAAAATGTTAGAAAATAAATAATTGAACGCACAGGAAATCATATCATCGGGGACATTGGAGCTTTATTGCATGGGGCTTACATCTGCAGCTGAAAATGCGGAAGTAACCCAATGGGTTAAAGAATATCCGGAAGTGGCTGCTGAGGTTGAAGCAATTCAATCAGCATTTGAGGATTATGCCCGGATTAATGCGGTTGAACCGGATGCATCGGTTAAAGAAAAAATATTTGCATCAATCAGTAAAGAAAAGGCAGCACCGGTTGTAAATTTAAAAACAACTAAAAATGCACCCGAAAAAATTTATTCAATTTCTCCTGTTTGGAAATATGCAGCAGCAGCCAGTGTAATTTTACTTGTTGGAAGCATCATATTAAATCTTACATTTTATAGTAAATACAATTCGGCAAATAAAGAATTAGCATCAACCCAGACTGAGTTGCAACAACAAAAAGAACTGGCCCAATCCATGGATACTGCCATGCGTGTAATGGGCGATATGCATGCAACACCGATTGCCGTTAAGAGCATTGATTCTTCTACCGCCGATATGGGCGCCAGAATCTACTGGATGAAAAATACCAATGAAGTGTATATAGATCCGGCCAATTTACCGAAGGCGCCCGATGGCAAGCAGTATGAATTTTGGGCAATTGTTGATGGAGCGCCTGTTAATGGCGGCGTTATTACTGCCGAAATAAATGGCAAAAAAATTCATGTTCAGAAAATGAAAAGTTTTGGTAAAGTGCAGGCATTTGCAATCTCTTTAGAAAATACAGGTCCTGCAAAGACAAAACCAGATAAAGTGATGGCAGTAGGCAGTAGTATATAATTCTTTTGAATTTTAATAAATATTTTTAGACGGGCTCTTTTCAACAGCCCGTTTTTATTTTGCTCCATCCAGATAAAAAAATCTTTAAAAATCAATCCAATCTGTTTCAACTGCCGTACATGATGTTGAAATCATTTATCAAAAAAAATAAAAATCAGAATTATGAAACAGATTAAAAAATTCCTTTTTGTTGCAGCAGCAGTTATGTTTGCAAATGCATCCTTTGCACAAGGCGAAAAAACAGTAATGGTAGGTGGAGCTGCCATGTATCCATCAAAAAATATTGTAGAAAATGCTGTTAACAGTAAAGACCATACCACATTGGTAGCTGCTGTAAAAGCTGCGGGCCTGGTAGAAACTTTGCAAAGCACAGGGCCTTTCACAGTTTTTGCGCCTACCAATAAAGCTTTTGAAATGTTACCTGCCGGTACAGTTGATAATTTACTGATGAAAGAAAACAAACCAGCATTAACAACAGTATTAACTTATCATGTTGTTGCCGGAAAATGGAATGCATCTGATATTGCCAAATTAATTAAAGCCGGTAATGGTACTGCCATGGTAAAAACAGTAGCCGGTAAAAATTTATGGATTTATATGGAAGGCAAAAAAATTGCCATTAAAGATGAAAATGGGGAAGTTGCTTATGTAACCATTAAAGATGTAAATCAAAGCAACGGAGTAATACATGTTATAGACCATGTATTGCTACCCAAAATGTAATACCATCTTGATATTTATGAAGTAGTCCAACGTACTACCAAAAATCTTAGATGGTACTGCCTGCCGGTAGGTTATGCAGAAAGAAAAGTGGTTAATACCCATTAGTATATCACATCTATATAAGTGTTAGTTTTAAGAGTTAATAATGAAAAAAAGTCTCGCTGTTTTTACAGCGGGACTTTGCTTTAAAATAACGGGTTATTATTTTGCCAGTAATGAGTAAATGGCAGAGTCAATAAATTTACCCCTGAAATAAAAATCTTCTTTAAAATAGGCTTCTCTGATAAAACCCGTCTTTTCAAGCAGCACACCGGAGGCAGTATTTTCCGGATTGATATGGGCTTCAATACTATGCAGTTTCATTTGGTTAAATCCAAAATTAATGGCAGCCAGCAAAGCTTCTTTCATTATTCCCATGTTCCAGAAGTCGGGGTGCAGCATATAACCAATCTCCGACCGGTAATGCTGATTCATAATCCTCCAGAAACCAATATTGCCAATCAAAGTATTTGGGTTGTCCTGTAAAGTAATGGCCCACATAATACTTTCATTGTTATCAATGTTTGCATTTACTTTTTGAATAAATGCAACCGCTTCTTCCAGCGATTTTGTTTTTTCACGGTCAATATATTTCATTACCCTGTCATCCGATCTCAGAAATTGTATTTCAGGTGCATCGGCATCTGTCATTCTTCTAAGTAATAATTTTTCAGTTTTAATTTCCGGAAAAGGGGAGAAGTTTAATTCAAGCATTTGAAATTGATATTTTAGAACAGTAAAATAAGTAATTTATTACCATTGGAAGATTTTGATATTAAAATAATACCAGGTAGGTTATCAAATTATACATAAAAAAATTCCGCATTGTTGCAGAATTTTAAATATCAGTTCATTATAAATGACGAACCCTTGGACGAGGTGGACGAGGTGGACGTGGCGGAAGTGGGGGATGCGGCGGCAGTATTATTACCGGACGTGGCGGAGGTGGTAAAACCACAATACGGGGAGCTGGCAAAGGCGCCCTGCGATGATGTACTGTAGTGTAGTAATAATGTTTTTTGTGATGCTTATAATAATATTTTCTTTTTTGTGCCGTAGTGGAAAGGGATAATCCTATCATTATCAGGCTGAATAGAAATAAGAATTTTGTTTTCATGATGTAGATAGTTTGTTTAGTTTAATAAAAATAATTACTGGCTATACCCAAAATCCAATAATAATGCCAGAAAGAATGGGAGAATTAATAGCAGAAGTTTAAAAATCTGTTTTCAGTAGAAAAATTCCGGGTAATATGGGAATTATATAAAAGAGTCAGATTATTACATAAAAAAAACATAGCATGCTGCTATAATTTTATGCTGCCTCTCTGCACCGGTATTTGTGTAATTGAAATAAACAGGTTAGCTGTTTAAAAAATCAGGCTACTGCTTTATTCACCAGCTCTGCAGCTTCGCTTAACTGAATAGCGCTTTGTACTTTCAAACCACTTTCATCAATCAATTTTTTTGCAATATCGGCATTGGTGCCTTGTAACCTTACTATGATGGGAATACTGATATTTCCGATTGACTGGTAAGCGTCAATAACACCCTGTGCAACCCTGTCGCAGCGCACAATACCGCCGAAAATATTAATCAGTATCGCTTTTACTTTCGGGTCTTTTAAAATTATTCTGAAACCGGCTTCTACTGTTTGTGCATTGGCTGTACCACCCACGTCTAAAAAATTAGCAGGCTCGCCACCACTTAATTTAATCATATCCATCGTTGCCATGGCAAGTCCGGCACCGTTAACCATACAGCCCACATTACCGTCTAATTTTACAAAATTTAAATTAAACTGTCCGGCTTCCACTTCTGTTGGGTCTTCTTCACTAAGGTCTCTTAAAGCTGCAATATCAGGATGACGCATTAACGCATTGTCATCAATATTCATCTTACAATCCACCGCAATAATTTTATCATCACTGGTTTTAAACAGTGGATTTATTTCCAGCATGCCACAATCACAGCCAACATAGGCTTTGTACAGATCGCTTACAAATTTTACGCAGTTTTTAAAAGCAACACCGCTTAATCCTAAATTAAATGCAATTTTTCTTGCCTGAAAAGGCTCCAGATTTCCACCCGGAAAAACCCATTCCTTAAATATTTTTTCAGGCGTATCGTGGGCCACATCTTCAATATTCATACCGCCTTCGGTGCTGTACATAATTACATTCTGGCCTTTGGTTCTGTCTAACAAAACAGACAGGTAAAATTCTTTTACCGGGCTGGCGCCATCATAATATACATCCTGTGCAACCAAAATTTTGCTCACCAATTTACCGGCTTCACCGGTTTGTATGGTTACCAGGGTGCTCCCTAAAATATTCTTTGCAATTTGTAAAACTTCTTCAGCGGTTTTAGCAACAGCCACGCCACGTTGTTCGGTGCCCACAATTTTTCCCTTACCACGGCCACCTGCATGTATCTGCGCTTTTACCACAGCAAACTTGCTGCCGTATAGTGTATGAATTTGCTTGTAAGCCTGTTCCGCTTCACCCGGTGTATTGCAGGGGATGCCTTCCTGTACAGGAACATTGTATTTTTTCAATAATTCTTTGGCCTGATATTCATGAAGATTCATAATGGAATTTTTTTTGCGAAGATAGGAAAGTGTTTTGAGTTTTGGGTTATGGGTTTTGAGTTAGGAGTTGGCTGTTGTAAGTGTATATTTAATACGCTTAGATGAAAGCTCAGTAAAGGTATGCCGTACAAGTGATATCCTTTTTTGTTTTTTATTAAAAACCAAAAAACGACAAAATCATATTTACAACGATGTTGAAATTTGCACAAATGCCGGTAACACAAAACCTCAAACACAAAACCCAAAATTCTAAACTTTCCTTTAACGTATCTTACCTTACCTTTGGCACTTAAAATTGTTTAGTATATGATGACGAAAATTAACGAAGCTGTTGAGTTTATTAA
>JANMWP010000248.1:0-8378 GCA_031394065.1 Chitinophagaceae bacterium | reverse complement strand
AAAGAAATGGATGAAACAGAAGTAACTGTACAAGTACTTTCTACCATTCCTGTGTTGTTTAATTATTGGGCTAAAGCAAAAGATGGATTAGAAACTTCCCGTTTTTTTAATGACCATATTGCTGATACCGCCGCAAAAAATCCTAAACGTTTTATTGGAATCGGTACAGTGCCATTGCAGGATGCAGATTTGGCGATTGCAGAAATGGAACGCTGTGTTACAGAATTAAAAATGCCGGGGCTTGAGATAGGCAGCAACATCAACGGGCAAAATTTATCAGATAAAAAATTCTTTCCCTTTTATAAAAGAGCCGAAGAATTAGGCTGTGCCTTGTTTGTACATCCCTGGGAAATGATGGGGGAGCAGCAGATGGAGCAATACTGGCTGCCCTGGCTGGTGGGTATGCCGGCGGAAACCTCCAGGGCTATTTGCTCCATGATATTTGGCGGCGTGTTGGAACAGTTCCCAAAATTGAGGGTTGCCTTTGCACATGGTGGAGGAAGTTTTCCATTTACGATCGGAAGGATTGAACACGGCTTTACTGTTCGTCCTGATTTAGTGGCAATAGACAATGCGATTAATCCGAGAGATTATATTGGCAAATTCTGGATAGACAGTTTGGTGCATGATGCAAAAGCAATGCAGTATATTATAGATGTAATGGGAGCAGATAAAATTTGTTTGGGCAGTGATTATCCTTTTCCATTGGGAGAACATCATCCGGGTTTGTTGATAGAGCAAATGAATTTTGAAGATGAGTTAAAAGAAAAATTGCTGTTTAAAAATGCAAATGACTGGTTGAATTTGTAAACTACTCATTAAATAAATTGGGATAATCTGTAATGATCCCATCAACCCACATCTTTTTAAATTCTTCTATTTTCTTTTTATCATTCACCGTCCAGGGAATTATTTTCATATTCAGATCGTGGCAATCTTTTATCAACTCCGGAATAACCATAATTGATTCGGGACTGTAAATGGTTGGCGTAAATCCAATGTCTTTCATTTGTTTGCGAAAACTGCTTTTGCTGACTGCTTCAACCAGCATGGCTGTTTTAATTTTGGGGTAATGCTGGTGCAGGTACTGCAATGTTCTAAAATCGAAAGATTGAATGGTTACATAATCTTCCATCTCATTGTCTTTAATCTCTTTCATCAATAATTCTACAAATACTGCAGGTGCAGGATGAAATTTATTATCGGTTTCGGGCAGGCATTTTGTTTCAATATTATAATTGGGAAAAGGACGCCTTGCAGTCATCATATATTCTTTAACCGCTTTAAAAACATCTGATAAAAGTGGTTTAACGGCTTTCATTTTTTGCTGATCAGGAAAACGCGGATGCGGCTTCATACCCACATCGTATTTGATGATATCGGCATAATTCATCTGGTACATGTTGAATGACTTTTCCTCTTTTTCATCTATAAATCCACCATCCGGTTTGGTGGTTATTTCGTGATTAAAAAACGCTTCATGCGACAGAAATACTTTTTTGTCTTTGCTGATGCATACATCCATTTCCAAAGTAGTAACACCCAGCCCAATGGCATTCAGCATAGCAGGGATGGTGTTTTCGGGCATCAAACCCCGGCAGCCCCGGTGGCCCTGTTTATCAAAATCGCCGGCCCCCCTGCCCCCCAACGGGGAATTTTGAACTTCATTATTCATAGAAGTATTTTTTTTTGTTGCAGAGCAGGAAATAAAAATAAAACTGATAATAAAAAACTTTGCCAGTTTATCGGAAGCTTTTGAAAGTAATTGTTTTGTCATTATCTAAAGTTAATCTCTTTTAAATATAATTTATAAAAGGGTATATAAAACAAAAGGCATGAAATAATCATGCCTAAGTTAAAATATTAATCAGTTGAAATCAGTTCTCTTTTTTTTCATCAGCAACTTCGCCGTCGTTAACATCTCCAGTTATCTCTGAGGCTTCTCCGCCAGGCAGCACTTTTTCAGTATCCTCCTCTATTGCTTCTTCATTGGCAATTATTTCTTCTTCAACCGTAATTACAGATTCCATCGCATTTTCAGCTTCCATATTTTCTTCAGCTTCCTTAACATTGGTGGCCTGAATCAGTTCTTCCATCAACACTTCGGATATTTTAGGGAGTTCTTCGGCACTGTTGATGCCAAAATAATCCATAAATGATTTTGAAGTAGCATAGATAAGCGGCTTGCCAACGGCATCTTCATTTCTTCCGGAGATGATCACTAGGTCTTTTTCCAGTAATTTCTGCACGGCATAATCACAGTTTACACCACGGATAGATTCAATTTCGCTTTTGGTTATGGGTTGTTTATAAGCAATGATGGCAAGGGTTTCCAGCGCAGCTGTGGAAAGGCGTTTTAAAAATTTATCGCCATTAAGCTGTGCAACGGTCTTGTGGTATTCTTTTTTGGTAAGAAACTGCCAGCCTCCACCAATCAGTTTCAGTTCAAATGCATAAAATTCTGCATTGTACTTTTCACTGATGCCTTCAATAGCAGCATCAACCTGCTGTTGTGTGGCCCGGTCTTCAATAAATGCCAATGCACTGTTCACCAATTCCAGAATTTCTTCATTGGTCAACGGTTTGTCGCTGGCAAAAATTAAAGCCTCTATGTGTGGAATGATTTCTGAAAGTTCCATGTTCAATTTGATGATTTGATAATTTGACGATTTGATAATTTGAATGTGAGCGATGAACTTGATTTCATCATCAAATCTCCAAATCAACCCATCATCAAATCAATTTATCCCTGTAATGCAGCCGCACCACTTACAATCTCTGTTAATTCGGTTGTAATGGCAGCCTGCCTTGCACGGTTGTAGCTGATCTTTAATGATTTTAATAATTCGTTAGCATTATCGCTGGCCTTGTCCATGGCTGTCATACGGGCACCATGCTCGCTGGCATTGGCATCCAATGTTGCTTTAAACAACTGGGTGTTTAAAATTTTTGGCATCAGCTCGGCTATCAATACATCTTTACCCGGTTCAAAAATAAAGTCGGCATTTTTTTGTCCTTCAACCTTGCCCACTTTTTGTACCGGTAAAAACTGCTCTGCAACAAAACGTTGGGTAGCAGCATTTTTAAATTCACTGTATATCAATTCAACGGCATCAATTTCTTTATTGGCAAATGCATCCATGGCATACTTTGCTGCACCCTGCACTTTAGAAAAACTTAAACCGGTAAAAATATCCCAGTATTGGTTAACTACTTTACTGCCGCTTTTCGTAAAACTCTCATATCCTTTTTTGCCAATAGGTAAAATCTGTACTTTTCCTTTTGCTGCCTGGTTGGGATATTTTTCGGCAATAACCAGCTTGGCCAGTTTAATCAGGTTACTGTTGTAGCCACCACATAAACCACGGTCGCTGGTAACTACAATAATCATTACATTTTCAACCGGTCGTTCAGCAGCCAGTGCCATATTAACATCGCCATCGCTGTTGCTTACAATATTGCTCAGCATTTCCTGCAGTTTATGTGCGTAGGGGCGCATTTGTGTAATGGCATCCTGTGCACGGCGAAGCTTTGCTGCACTCACCATTTTCATGGCTTTGGTAATCTGCTGTGTACTCTGCACACTCTTAATCCGGTTACGAACCTCTTTTAATGCACCACTCATAGTAATATCCTGGTTAAATTAAAGTATTTGCCCTGTATTAAGGGGTTGCTTTTAGGGTGGCAAAGGTAATAAAAAAGGGCTTTAAAAAGCCCTTGATCAATTATATTTATTCAGGTTTTATACTTAAAACCTGGGGGGAGCACCCATTCTTCTGATATCCATTCCCGGCCCCTGTATGGTTTGTCCTGCAAATCTTTGTAGCCGGTAAGTAAATGTGGCAATAAAATACCGGGTAAGGCGGTTTGATCTTGTATCAATAATAGATGGGCCACTTACACTGCGGCTGATACTGCTGTTTTGATTAAATAAATCAAAAGCAGCCAGTTTAACAATGCCATTTTTCTTTTTAAAGAGTTGTTTTTCTAAAGAGGCATTCATGATGGCCAGGTTGCGGCTTACACTGCTGGCCAAACCGCTGTTGATAGTGTAATCAAAATCGTATTTTAAAACCAGGGTTTTGGTAATATTCAGATTCATGTTGCTGCTGAGTGTCCAGGCATTGCTGTTAGTATTTTGAAAACCTGATAAAGATTTGCCTGTGGCACTCTTATATTTATTATCATTTAAGCTATAGCTGATTCCGGTGCCAAGCTCCAGAATTTCTTTATAGTTATATTCAAAATTTAACCCTTGAGTAATTATCCAGTTGTTGCCGTTTATCTTATTACGGTTTAGATTTTGTGTCAACGTATTTCCGATTATACTTACACTATCAGTTAAATTAATATTGTGGTTAAAGTTTAAGCTTCCGTTAAATGTGACTACATATTTCCTGTTTTTATATGGCTTTGAATATGCATAAAAACCTAAAACATTGTAATAGCCATTCACATTTTCGGGAATGGAAATGGTTGAACCGAAACTATCACGTCTGGCGGTTTTGTTTACGATCTGGTTTCTGATGGTACTGAATGTTAAATTGGTAAATATTACTTTACCGCTTATGAAATTAAAATTGTTGTAGCTCAGATTTATATTGTGGTTGATGGATGGTTTAAGATTGGGATTACCTATAGAAGTGTTTTGTGGATTGCTGATGTCCTGAACTGGTTGTAACTGGCTAAAGCTTGGCTGGCTGGCATTTCCGTTGTAACTGGCGTTGAGTGCTTTTGTGCGGCTGAAATTATACACAAGCCTCGCTATGGGAAAAACATTTGCTCTTTTGATAGATTTATAGGCACTGTCCCTTGTAATTGATTTGCCTTGTAAATTTACCGGTTGCACACTTATGCCAATGGTGTAATTGTATTTCTTTTTTGTAGTACGCAATGAAACACCGATGCGGTTGTTGTAAAAATTATTTTCATAATCATTACTTAAAAAATTGTTCAGTGTTTTGGCTTTTGTTGCAGAATCTACATTAAAAGTTTTTCGATCATTTCTGCCATAATTTAAATTATGTGAGTAACTGAAATCGAGACTGCGGTATTTATTGATTGGTTCCGAATAAGTGAATCGTACACCGTAATTATAATTGTTGTTTTCCTGGTCGGTAAACTGAAACGTGTTTCTGGTAAACTGAAATGGCAGATACAGGTATGTTAAATTGGTTACATCCTGCTCAGAATTGTTTTGATTGGTTCCCAAAGTGATGCTGGTTGAAAAATTACGGCCACGCTTTCTGAATTTGTGATTGTATAAAATAGTAGCAGCCAGGTTTGGAGCTTCTGAACCGTTTAAGTTTTTATTTGATCCATCCTGTGTTTTGGTACCATCAGCCCTTTTATAATCAAAAATTGTTTTACTGTCAGCATCACTGCCACTATAATTAAAACTGGGACTAACCTTCAGGTAATTAAATGAATCAATCTGGTATTCTATATTAAATGTAAACCGGTGACTGTTACCCCTGGTTAACGAATTTAAATCCTGGTTGTTATTGGTCAGTGTGGTATTATTTGTTTCAAAAATGTTTTGTAACTGTCTTGTATTTTTATGATTGTAAGAATAGCTGCCATAAACACTAATTCTTTTACTCCATTGGTCACGGTAATTAAAACCAAAAGCATTGGTGTTAGAAATGCCGGCATTGCTGCCTCCGGTAAAAGCACTTGAATTACCTCCGCCACCCTGCTGCATCATATTATTTGCAGCACCCATGCCACCCATATCGCTCATGGCACTCATTCCGGTACGCATCATACTGGTAGCACCACGGTTACCACCTCCACCAAAGTTGAAGAGAGAAGTATTGGTATTGTTACTATTGCCTAAAACAGAAATCTGTGTATTGTTATTAAAATAATTGCCATTTAGCGAAGCCTGGTAGCGATCATTTGTTCCATAACCGCCCGTAACTCTTCCAAAAAAACCTTTGTTCTTATCTTTTTTTATCTGGATGTTCATCACTTTATCGGGGTCGCCGTCTTTAATGCCGCTTACGGTTGCCTGGTCGCCATAGTCATCAATGATCTGAATTTTATCTACAATATTGGCAGGCAATTCTTTGGTGGCCGTTTTTACATCGCCGCCAAAAAAATCTTTGCCATTAACTTTTACCCTTGTTACGGCTTTTCCCTGTGCAGTTACATTGCCATCTTTATCAACCTGGATACCGGGCATTTTCTTAATAAGATCTTCTACCACGGCGCCTTCCTTTACTTTAAAGGAGGATGCGTTGTATTCAATTGTATCTTCCTTAACCACAATGGCAGGGGCTTCTACCACCACTTCGCTCAGCAGTTTGGCATCCTGTGCCATAACAAAATAACCAACGTCTATTGTTTTTTCGGTTTTGTTTACCGGAACATATTTTGCCCTGGGCCAATAACCCATATGGCGTATGATAATTGAAAAAGGAGAAGCAGGTACGGTTTCAAATCTAAACACGCCCTTGTCATCTGTAAAAGTATAAATGGTATCTGTTGGATTTGATTTTACCACCAAACCAATCACTGCATTGTCAATAGGTTTTTTACTGGCAGAATCTACCAGGGTTCCTTTTACCTGTGCCTTTGATGCTAAACCTGTAAAAATCACAATGACAGTGATTAAAATTTTTCTCATAATAAAATAGAATTGATATACGAATTCGTTCGTGTAAAAATAGCCTTTGAATTTTATAAGTTAGAATTTAATTTGATGAATGGTAAGGTTTTTGGGGAATTCTTAACATTCATGAAAGTAAAACTTTAAAAATTATAGGTGAGCGAAACAGCACCAGGCCCTGCATTCAGCGTAAGTTTTTCTCCCATTCCTTTTAATTGCCTGCCATGTTTATGGTGAATGGAATATATGATGGCATCGTACAATAATAAAAACCCGCCCTGCAGCATAATGGAATTTCCATAACCTTCAAATTTTGCAGGATTTTTTTGGTTGTCGCTGGTTTTGTTCATCAACAGGCCTGCACCAACATATGCTACATCTAATCCTAAATTTATAAGGTAAGTTTTTTCTATCCTGTTTTGATGTTTCAATACATCGGCCAATACAGGGTTGTCAACCTTTTCTCTTCCGGCACCCCAGTATCCCAATCCGGCAAGGGCCAGGTTAATACCACCCCACATCACATTCATCTGGTGAAAATACCGTACTTCTTTGTTACGGGTATTGGTAGCAATACCACTGCCAACAATGTTTACAACCGACCAGCCTGCCAAAGCCACCATTGCATTTTTGGTATATCGAACACGGTCTTTTTCAAACTTTACCAGGTTTTCCTTTTGTGAAAACGATTGCGAGGAAATACCAATCATCCATATTAAGAGTAATATCTTATTCATATATAGGTTTTTACAAAATACGTAACAAATAATCATGTAGATTGTTTTACAGTTCTGTTTTTACCTTTTTTGTCAGCAAATCAAAACCTAAACAATGCTTACCTTTGTTGCCCCCAATTAAACGGGGCTATGCTTCTGTCATTTTGGCTATTAAAATTTTTCAGCATTAAATTTGACAACAGTATAGTCTTTATCGTAATTAATTAACAGCATACCCAACAATAAAGCATTTTATGATAGGAGCTATTTCGAAACTTTTTGGCGGCAATAAAAGTGAAAAAGACGTAAAAAAAATACGACCGGTGGTTGATCTGATCAACCAGTTTTTTAACCAGTACCAAACACTGAGTAATGATGAGCTGCGTAATAAAACTGCCGAGTTTAAGCAACGCATTGCAGCACATCTCAACAAAATAAATACTGAAATTGCCGATAAGCAAAAAGCAGCCGAAGATTTACCCATTGAAGATATTAACGGAAAGGATGTTTTTTATAAAGAGATTGACGAATTAAAAAAAGATAAGGACAAGGAACTGGAAGTGGTGCTGCAGGAAATATTACCAGAAGCTTTTGCCGTGGTAAAAGAAACCAGCAGGCGCTTTAAGGAAAATGAAACTTTAGAAACAACTGCAACAGAATTAGACAGAATGCTGGCTGCAAAAAAAGACAGCCTTACCATTGAAGGCGATAAAGCCATTTATAAAAACAGCTGGACAGCAGGCGGTACCAAAGTATCCTGGAATATGGTTCACTACGATGTGCAGTTGATTGGTGGTATGGTTTTACACTCGGGTAAAATTTCTGAAATGGCAACGGGTGAAGGTAAAACCCTGGTAAGTACATTGCCTGCATATTTAAATGCACTAAGTGGCGAAGGTGTTCATATTGTAACTGTGAATGATTACCTGGCCAGAAGGGATGGAGAATGGAACGGACCGATATTTGAATTTTTAGGCCTGCGTGTTGATTGTATTGACAAGCACGAACCCAACAGTGATGCCCGCCGCAATGCCTACAATGCCGATATT